>NZ_DASSYD010000012.1:0-27070 GCF_035703485.1 Dokdonella sp.
ATGGCTGTCAATCATCGCTCAAGAAAATTGCGCAACATGTCGTGGCCGTGTCGGGTCAGAATCGACTCCGGATGAAACTGCACGCCCTCAACGGGAAGTTCGCGATGGCGCAAGCCCATGATCTCGTCGCGCGTATTGTCGGGATTATTGGTCCATGCGGTCACTTCGAGACAATCCGGCAGCGACTCCTGCTCAACAACCAGCGAGTGATAGCGCGTCGCCTCGAACGGACTCGGCAAGCCGCGAAAGACGCCGACGCTGTTGTGATGAATCATGGAAGTCTTGCCGTGCATGATTTGCTTCGCCCGTACAACCTTGCCGCCGAAAGCCTGACCGATTGACTGGTGGCCCAGGCAGACGCCAAGGATCGGTACCTTGGCCGACAGCATTTCCAGCACCTCCAAAGAGACGCCGGCTTCATTCGGGGTGCACGGCCCCGGCGAGATGACGATCGAAGAAGGACCAAGCGCGGCAATTTCGCTGACACTCAGATCATCGTTGCGGATAACCTTCACATCCTCCCCGAGTTCACCGAAATACTGCACAAGATTGAACGTGAAGCTGTCGTAATTGTCGATCATCAACAACATGGCAAGACCCGGGAGCAATCGATCCGGGCACGATGCCAGCGGAAGCGGCCGACGATTGTATAGGTGAACGCTTGGCGGCTCCATGATTGCCCTTGCCCGCATGGCCTCTGCGACGCCGGATCGCACGGAATCCGTTCACGATTGGCAGGCAGCCGGGTCCGCATCAGGCGTGGCGTGAAGCCAGCAAGATCTGCCGATACATGGCGTCGTGAATTTTGGCAACATGGCCGACTCCGTGCGCGAGGATCAGCCAGCGGTATGTTGGCGCGCGCTATTCGTTCTGACCAGGAAAGACATTTCATGAAACCCCATGCAGGAAAGCTGACAATCGCCGTATTCATTCTCGCCTTGCTGGCGCTTGGCACTGGCTTGTTCGTCTGGTCCGGGCTGTACAACATCGGTGCTGATGATCCACACACCAAGGCGACTTACGCACTCCTTGAAACCCTGCGCGAACGTTCCATTGACCGGCGTGCATCGAAACTGAGGTTGCCCGATCTTTCCGATCCGGCCAAGGCGATCCAGGGGGCCGGCAACTACAACGCGATGTGTGTTGGCTGCCATCTGGCGCCCGGCATGGAGGAATCAGAGCTGAGCAAGGGACTCTATCCGGCACCGCCCAATCTGAGCAAAGTGTCGGTCGATGTCGCGCAGGCATTCTGGGTGATCAAGCACGGCATCAAGGCTTCGGGCATGCCGGCATGGGGCAAAAGCATGGACGATGTCTACATCTGGAACATGGCGGCGTTCCTGCAAGTGCTGCCGACGCTGGATGACGCAAGGTATGACGACATGGTCGCGCGCAGTGGCGGACATTCGCACGGCGGCGGCGAGAGCGATCATCACGATCATCATGAAGAAGCGCACGGCGGCGGCGACATGAATGATGTGCACGACGATGAAGAAATGGATCATTCCCACGAATCGGGCGAGGCGGTCGATCATGACGAGGACACGCGCGGTCATGATCACGACAAAGCTGGGACGCACGCCCATGAGCACGCTGCAAGCTCCGGCGAAAAGACGGATGCTGCGACCATGACCACGCATATGCATGCCGATGGCACCGTTGAAAGCCATCCGGCAAAGACCGCAGACCACAAAGACCAGCAACACTGAGGAGAGCGATTCATGAAGATGAAAAAGACTATGGTGGCGACGCTTTCGGTTGTCGCGCTCGTATTTGCCGGCACCTCACAGGCTGACGCTCCCAAAGCCGGATCGACAGCCAAAGCGCACACGCATGAACCGGCGCAAGCAGAAGGCATGCCTTCCATCAACGTGCCAGCCGACGCGCGAGCGGCTACGGCAACCGCCGACCGCTTCAACAACGCGCTACATGCCGGAGATCTGAAAACCGTCGAAGTCCTGCTTGATCCGGACGTGCTGATTCTTGAAAGCGGCGGGGCCGAGCGCAGTCGGAAGCAGTACCTCGGCCACCATGCGCTTGCCGACGCGAAATTTCTCAAGGATGCACACGTCCAGCTGATGCAGCGAACCGCCAGGCGCAGCGGCGACCTCGTTTGGGTCGGCAGCGAAAGTGAAATCCATACGCAGAAAGGCGACAAGCCGCTGACCCTGCTGAGTACCGAATCGATGATCCTGAAACAGGTCGGCGATGACTGGCGCATCGTCCACATCCATTGGTCGTCGCGCCCGAAGTCCTGAGCGGCGCAAATCTCGCAAGGCGGAACCCGCGCAAGTGGTTGCGCCGATTTTGTCAGGTCGGCTGCACGCCGGCTTGCGCATCGAGATCCGGCGGCGGGCGGTTGGCGGCTTCGAGTCGCTGCGCCAGTCGTACCAGTGATTCGACCGAATCGCACATGCTGCGTGCAATTTCGCTTTCGCCCATGATCGTCGCATCCGCGCCGGCCTTGTGCAGATAGGCGACTTCTTCGCTTGAGTGGGCACGAGCAAGAATGGCCAGCCCCGGATTCGTCTCGCGGGCGTGACGGATGATCACGCCGGCTTCGAGCGATTGCGAAATCGTCAGCAACAAGGCGCGCGCGCTGCCGAGATTGGCATCGTCGAGGACATCCGTGGAGACGGCATTGCCGAGGATGGTTGGAATGCCGATCTCGCGCGCATCGTCGCAATAGTCACGATTGGACTCGATCAGCACCAGGGGCATGCCGTGCTCCTGCAAGGCGCGGCCAACCCGTGAGCCGACCTGACCAAAGCCGATCAGGATGATGTGGTTGGATGCCGGAATCGAGGCCCGATCGGGCAGTTGGTCGTCTTCGTCGATCTCGGAATCGCTTTCCGCGGCGACGCGGATTTCTGCTTCATTCTGGGCATTCCAGCGATCGAGCAGGACGAACAGCATCGGGTTGACGATGATCGAGAGCAGAGCCGCCGCGAGAATCAGGTTGCGCGCGTCTTCGCTGAGCAAACCGAGGCTGACGCCAAGAGCGGCCAGGATGAACGAAAACTCGCCGATCTGGGCGAGGCCGGTGCCGAGAGTCAACTGGGTTTGCAACGGTTCGCGGAAGACGCGGGTGACGATGAAGCCGCAGAACGAGTTGCCGAGCACGATGATCAGGAAGGTTGCCAGGATCGCCAGTGGTTGCTCGATCAGGATGTGCGGATCGAACAGCATGCCGACGGAAACAAAAAACAGCACGGCGAAAGCATCGCGCATCGGCAGCGAATCACTGGCGGCCTGATGGCTGAGCTTGGATTCGTTGAGCATGACCCCGGCAAGAAATGCGCCCAGCGCGAAAGACACCGAGAAAATTGCAGTCGCCACATAGGCCACGCCGAGTGCGATTGCGAGCACGGCGAGCGTGAACAGCTCGCGCGAGCCCACACCGGCGGTGCGTTCGAGCACCCACGGAATAACCCGCCGACCAATCGCCAGCATCAATACGATGAATACGGTGACCTTGCCGAGCGTCCAGCCGAGTGCGTTCATGATCTCGGCGCCGCTGGCCGATTGGCCCTCGGCCGAATCGCCGCCGAGCAAGCCGGCCAGTGGCGGCAGCATGACCAGCACCAGCACCATCAGCAAGTCCTCGACGATCAGCCAGCCGATGGCGATGCGGCCACGTCGGGTTTCGAGCAGACGGCGCTCTTCGAGTGCGCGCAGTAGCACAACCGTACTGGCTACCGACAGACAGACGCCGAAAATCAGACTCGATCCCCACGGCCAGCCCATCAGCCAGCCAAGCAACAGGCCAAGACTGGTGGCGACGAGAACCTGAAAGAGCGCACCCGGCAAGACGATCTTGCGCACCGACCACAGATCACCAATCGAGAAATGCAAACCCACGCCGAACATGATCAGGATCACGCCGATTTCGGAAAGCTGCTGGGCGATCCCCGCGTCCGCGACAAATCCCGGCGTGAACGGACCGGCGACGGTGCCGGCGACGAGGTAGCCGAACAACGGCGACAAGCGCAGCTTCTGCGCGATCATGCCAAACACGAAGGCGAGACAGATTCCGCCAACGAGCATCGCGATCAGTGGAGTGTCGTGCAAAGTTGAACCTCGAAGGCGAGCGCGTGGTTTTCACTATATAGCAAGTGGTTCATGCGTCATCGCTGCGCGCGGCGTGGCGATTCGCGCTGGCGGGAGGAGGGCCGCGGATTCCTGATGGACTTCCGTTGGGCTCAAACCAACCTTCGCATACGCAACCGGCAAGTGGGAGATTCAGGATCGTCGATGAATTTCCGATTCGAACGACCTAACGCCGTAACCCGGCAATCAGCAATCAGTATCAGGCCCAGCAAGCCGCAACTCCCAAAACTCCGTCGCCCCTGCGAAGGCAGGGGCCCAGCGCCCCTTGCTTTGGGCCAGAAGAAGCATTTGGTCTCTGCCTCGGTGCTGACGAGCCCGGCCCGATCAAAACAACTCCCCCTGCGGGCCGGGCTTGCGCGGAGCGACGAATCGCGACACATCAAGCGTCAGTTCGCGGGATCGACCCAGCCCGAATTTCCGACAAGCCAGTCGGAAACGTTGGCTGAACAAATCGGCATAAACACCTTCGCCGCGCATGCGTGAACCAAAGCGCGCATCGTTGTCGCGACCACCGCGCATCTGCCGGATCAGGCTCATGACGTGCTCGGCGCGATCGGGCACATGCAGATCGAGCCACTCACGGAACAGATCCTTGAGCTCATGTGGCAGGCGCAGCACGGTGTAGCCGGCGATGCGCGCACCAAGCGCGGCGGCTTGCTCCAGCACCTGCTCCAGATACATGTCGGTGACCGCCGGAATAATCGGCGCAACCAGCACGCCACATGGCACGCCTGCCGCATGCAGATTGCCAATCACCTGCAGGCGCCGATGCGGCGCGGTCGCGCGCGGCTCCAGAGTGCTGGCAAGGCGGTTGTCGAGCGCATTGATCGAGACGAAAACCTGGACGAGATTCTTCATCGCCATCGGCGCGAGCAGATCGAGATCACGTTCGACCATTGCATTCTTGGTGATGATCGTCAGCGGATGATCGCAGGCGTGCAGCACTTCGATGATCTCGCGCGTGATGCGGTACTCGCGCTCGATCGGCTGGTAGCAATCAGTGTTCGCACCAAGCGTGATCGGTTCGCAGACATAGCCGGGCTTGGCCAGTTCCACACGCAGACGCTCGGCGGCATTGGTCTTGGCAAACAACTTCGTTTCAAAATCGAGCCCGGGTGAAAGATTCAGATAGGAATGGGTCGGCCGCGCGTAGCAGTAATTGCAACCGTGCTCACACCCGCGATAAGGATTGATCGATTGCGAGAACGGCAGATCGGGCGATTCGTTGCGACTGATGATTGATCGGGCCGTTTCAATCGATACCCGCGTCGGCGGCCGCGGTGTGCCTTCGTCTTCGCGATACCAGCCATCATCCTCAACCGTCTTCGCCAAACCTTCGAAGCGACCCTCGCGATTGCTGCCCGCACCGCGACCCTTGATGCGGGTCGGGCGGGTCAGGTCATGGAGATCGTGCGTGGCCATGGGTGGATTATGGGCCGTGATGCTTCATCCTCGGAGACTTTCCTGTCTGCATCAAGCTTCATGCATGAGTCAAACGGGTTCAGTTGTCGACACCATCCGCGAATATCGGGTCGAGATCCAGCCGCCAAAGACCTCCTTCATTCGCGGAGACTGGCGCAAAGAAAACCAGCCAGCGTCCCAATGCATTGATGCCGAACGGCGACTGCTGACTCCCCCCGCCGGCAAGCAGCGTCGGTGCGCCGACAACCGGTATCGTGCCTGCCTCCATACCATCGGTTTGCATTAGGGTCGTTCCAATCTGCAGGTAGGCCAGACTGCTGGAAGAGCTCGATGTGCCGCGAAAAGCGCATGACGAGGTGTGGGCCGGAAGTTCGACGACCAAATGCGTTCCCTCTTGATTACCATCGGTTACCCACAAGGTCGATTGGCCGTTGCCGCTGGTCGAGACAAAATACATGTCTCCGAATCGATTGCTGGAACATGGCCACCAGCCCAACGCCGGTGCGTCAATAATCGGAAACGTCCCATCGTACGTCCCGTCAGTAATCCATGGGAGGCCGGAGGGTGACGCTAAAACGCCATTCATCAGAAATTTGTCACGCAGTGGGTGGAAAATGACTGAATCCATCAGTCGGACACCCACACCTTCGGCTGACAGTGCGGGGCGCTGAGTGCCATCGGGCGTGCCATCGGTACAGTAGAGTTCCTGGACTACATTGCCCGAGGCATAGTGGGTAAACGCCTTGAAACAGGCGATCCGGGGGCCAGTCGCGATGCGATGAGGATAGTCCCAGACGGGGCTGGGTGGTGGCACCGGAAGGTCAGCCATCGAGGCACCGTCATCTGAAAAGCTGGTGATGTGATCATCACTGGCTGTCGATAGAGAAGGCGCGATGATGTGGTCGCTCGCCGTCGCGATTTCATTGCTTGTGCCCGGCAACTGCCCGAGCAAGGATTCCACCCCGCTTGTACCGTCCACACGCCAGATGGCGGCTTGTCCGTTTTGTCCGGCACGCCAGAAAATTGCGCTATTGCCCAAGACGCCTTTCAGGGAACCATGTGCGGCGATTGGCTGCTGGGTAAGTACACGGGCGCTGGATTCCGGCCCGTCGGTGTGAAAGATCTGCAGCAGCCCATCGGCGTCGTATGCGGTGAAGTAAGCGCCGCCAGTTGGGGAAGCAAGCTGGATGGATGCGAGTTCAAGCAGGTTTGGTGCGGCTGGATGTGTTCCTTGCGGGGTGCCATCGGAGACCCAGAGTTGGTACGACCCTGGATTGCCGCTACCGAGAGTGAAATAGAGTGATGGAACCATGTTATGAAACGCATTGGATGCGCGACCGACCTTGGGTTTGAGGTTCCAGAAGAATTGCTCGGGGACCTGTGGGAACGACTTCAAAAGTGTGGCGGCCGGAGTTCCTGCGCTGGCCGAAATGCAAGCCAAAAGTCCGGTGAACAATGCTGCAGCCTTCGCAATGAGGGGCATCCGTCTACTCATGATCGATTTCCTTCCAGCTGGCGTTGCTGACAAATGACGAGGCGCGGTTCCCCTCAGGATCGGTTGCGCACAGACAAGATTATAACTATATCCGTATCGTCTGGATCGATTGCGGCATTGAAGAGTGAAGGCCGCTCACTTGTCCGCAGGGAATCGCGGTCGATCTCAAGATCCATTCAAGGTCGCCATGAAACCCCGTTGTTTCACCTGGATTGTCGTCATAGCGATTACATCATCGTCTTGTGCGACTTGGGTCTGTCCGATTCCGGGCGAGACGATCCTGCAAGCGCGTTTCGAGATCCGTTCGGGCGTGATTCGTTACGTTGTGACCATTTGCAATGATGCGAATGTCGATACCGTGCACTCACCGTGGCGGCATCTGCAGGTCGCCGCTGATCGAGTCGGTGCGGAGTTTGTGGTTCGTGCGCGCGGCGCTACGATCGTGGCCGAGACGTATCCCGACGAACAGCCCATACTCGACGGAGCCAAATTGCCGATACCGGGTGGTCAATGGGGTTTGATCACGCTGGGAGACGTGGATCGGGTCGTCGTGCGCGGCTTCGAAGTGCGCAACTACAGCACTGCATCTGCGAAGATTCTGATCGGCATCTGCGTGAGCGCCGCACTATTCGCAAACCCGAAGTTCGTCAACACGACGACACCTGATCTGCAGGTGCAACCTACATCGCCAGCGCATACGGGCAATAGCAGCAATTCCATGCACAGCTCTGTCGCTGGCAACACGAAGCAAGAGAGACAAGGATGAACGAGAACGCAAACAACGATCTGGCGAACCTCGAACTGTCAGCGACCGAGATGCAGGCCATGGGCGAGCTTGTGGTAACGCGTGCGGTGGCCCATCTGGGCGCACTGCATCAAGCGCCGAGTTGCGGTGATTTCTCCGAAATCGAATCGCTGTGTCGCTCGATGCAGGAATCTGCACCCGAGCAGGGCAGCTCGCTGGAGGCCCTGCTGGATCCCTTGTTCGACGAGTGGATTCCGCGCTCGTTCAATGCGCCGGGGCCGGGCTACATGGCCTACATCCCGGGCGGCGGCGTCTACCCGGCGGCCCTGGCCGACTTCATCGCCGATACGACCAACCGCTACACCGGTGTCTGGCAGGCGGCACCCGCTTTGGTGCAACTGGAGGCGAACGTGCTCGACTGGTTGCGCGAATGGATGCAGTTTCCGGCCAGCGCCCGCGGGCTGTTCACCACCGGTGGCTCGATGGCGATGTTCAATGCGATTGCCTGCGCGCGCGAGAAGCTGCTCGGCAACGATATTCGCGCGGGTGTCCTGTATGTGTCCTCGCAATCGCATCACTGCATCGTCAAGGCCGCGAAGCTGGCCGGGATCGCGCATGATCGCGTTCGAATCATCGATGTGGATGACGATTTTCGCCTGCGCGTGGATTTGCTTGAACGTGCCATTGCCGACGATCGAGCATTGGGTCTCGAGCCGTTCATGGTTTTTTCAACGGCCGGCACAACCAACACCGGCGCGGTCGATCCGATCAACGCAGTGGCTGATCTGGCTGTTCGCGAGCATCTGTGGCATCACGTCGACGGTGCCTATGGCGGCTTCTTCCACATGGTGCCGGCGCTTAGGCCCTTGCTCGACGGCTTGTCGCGTGCCGACTCGCTGACCCTCGACCCACACAAGGGCTTGTTCATGCCCTATGGCACCGGTGCCCTGCTCGTGCGTGACGGAGAGGCGTTGCGCGCGTTGCACTCCTCGACGGCCGGCTATCTGCCGGAAAACCAGAACGCGTTCTACGATCCCGCGCAATACGGGCCGGACTTGTCGCGTGGCTTTCCCGGCTTGCGGATCTGGCTCTCGCTGAAGCTGTTTGGCACGGCACGTTTTCGTGCCGCACTGGCCGAGAAGCGTGAACTGGCAGTCTGGGCAGCCGCCCAAGTCGCGCAAATTCCCGGCATCGTCATGGACGCCATGCCGCAACTGTCATTGTTTGCATTCCACATCGAAAGTGATGAGCTGGACTCGCTGCACGCGCAGAACGCTGCAACACGCGCGCTGATGGATCGGGTCACCGATCGTGGTCGAGTAATGTTGAGCGGTGCCATGGTTGGCGAGCGCTTCCTTGGTCGTGTCTGCGTGCTGAGCTTTCGCACGCGTCGTGCCGAGATGGAGACCTGTGTGCAGCATCTGGCTGAAACAACAGCCCAGTTGATCGCCGAAGCACCTGACCGAACTGCCGACAAAGGCAGCATCAAGCAAGCGCAAACGAAGGCAATCTGAACCCGTCGATCGTGTCGTCATATTGATGGCCGATTTCGACGCGATGCAAACGACTTCTTGCAGGTCATGCCGGCAATGCGCAAGGCACAACCATCCAGGGTGCCGGTGTACCATTCCTTCTGATTGGCTGGCCGGGCGAAAGCGCAGGCATCTGGTTTTCGTGTGAGTCATTGTGGCCGCACATCCTCGCAGGATGGCGCGCCCGGGTTCGTATCGATTGATCGCCCATGCCACCATGAAAGCCTCTCGCAAGCAGGAACCGGATGGAACGCTCGCTGCTACGTGATACCTGGGAAGAACTGAAGCGCCGCCGCGTGGTGCGCGCGGGGATTACCTATGCGGTGGTCGGCTGGGTCGTGCTGCAAGCCGCGGAGGTCACCTTCGAACCGCTGAACCTGCCGCCGTGGGCGATGACCTGGACCGTGCTTGGTGTGGTTCTCGGCTTTCCAGTGGTATTGGTGCTTTCGTGGTTTTTCGATGTGTCGCGGCGTGGCATCACGCGCGAGCATGGCGTTGCGGGAGCCGCCGGGGCAGCTTTCGCCGTCGCTACAGTCCTGCTCGCCGTAGCTGGCGTCGCCTGGTGGCTCTATGGTGTCTACGCACCGACCCAGTCGCGTCTGGCCGACGCCAGCACGAGCGCCGACTCGGCAGCAAACATGGCACCACCGAACTCGATTGGCGTGCTGCCGTTCAATGACCTCAGTCCCGGCGCGGATCAGGGCTTCCTCGCCGATGGCATTGCCGAAGAACTGCTTGATCGGCTGGCCCGCAACGACAGTCTGCAGGTGGCCGCACGAACCTCGTCGTTTGCCTTGCGCGGTCTCGCCCAGGATATGCGCGCGCTGGGTCGACAGCTCGGCGTTCGCTGGTTGCTGGAGGGATCCCTGCGCAAGGCCGAAGGTCGTGTGCGAGTCACCGCGCAGTTGATTGATACGCGAAATGGCTTTCATGTCTGGAGTGATACTTACGAGCGTTCCGATCAGGATCTGTTTGCCCTGCAGGATGAGGTCGCCGTGGCCATCGCCGACGAATTGTCCTCGCGCATCAAGGGTGTGGTTGCGCAAGCGCCGACAGAAGCGGACACCACCAACTCGGAAGCCTTGCAGGCCTATCTGCAGGGCAGGCAGGCGTGGCGTCAGCGAACGGCGGATTCACTGCAGCGCGCAGAATCACTGTTCCGCAAGGCAGTCGAACTCGATCCCGATTTTGCTCGTGCCTGGTCCGGGCTGGCCGACACCTACCTGTTGCAGGCGGGCTACGGTCGGCGTTCCGAGCAGGAGGCGATCCAGTTGGCTGAGCCGGCGGCGGTCAATGCGGTGGTATTGCGCCCGAAATCGGGTGAGGCCTGGGCGTCGCTGGGCTTGCTGCGCATGACCGCCGGCCAGTACAAGGCCGCGCAAAACAGCCTCGAGCAGGCGATGAGTCTTGACCCGCACTATGAAATGGCACCGATGTGGCTGGCGACCGTGTACGCCAACATGGGTCAGGTCGACAAACGCCGTGAAGTGCTGATGAAGGCGGTTGAGCTCAATCCGCTGGAGCCGGTAATCAATGTCAATCTGGCCGAAATGATGGCCAACAGCGGTGATCGGCAAGGTGCGCGAGAGTTGTTGCAGCGGGTGCTCGCGATCACACCGAACGAGGCGTCATTGCTACGGGCGGTATCCGGTATGGAGCTCTCCGAGCGGCGTTATGTCGAAGCCATGCGTGCGGCCAGAAAAGCGTTGGCCACGGATCCCGATGGCCCCGCGAACATTCATGCCATGTTGCGTGTGCTGTTGCAGATCGAGGATTTTGATGCCGCGGCGGCGTTGGCGAACCGCCTGCCTGAAGATACCCAGGATCGCCACACCACGGTGCAGAGGATCGCGTTCAGCAGTGGCGGCACGCAGTTGCTGCCGGCGATGGAGGAGACAATTGTCAGGATTGCCCAGAGCCCCTACAGCATCAACAACAGCAAGGCCTTGACCTTGGGTGGCGTCATCGAATTGCGCGCAGGAAATCCGAGACGCGCGGTCGAATGGCTTGGTCGGGCCGCGGGTAGTCCCGAACAATTGGAGAGCCATTTCGATTTGATGGATCCGGCCAGCCTGCTGGTAGTTGCGCTGCAACAGCTTGGCGAGACGAAGGAGGCGGAGCGCTGGAGTCAGCCTCTGCAAGATGCCTCATCGATGGTCATCGAGCATGGTGGAAATGCCATGCAGCGCTACATGGTCGAAGCCATGGTGGCCATGCATGACGGCGACACCCAGGCCGCCGTGGTAGCGTTGAACGCGGCCTATGACAAGGGTTACCGGGAACGCTGGCAACTGCTTTACGATCCGCGCCTGGCGCCCTTGCAGAAGCTCCCTGAAATGCGCGCGATGCAACAGCGCATGGCCGATGAGTTTGCCGCGGCGCGCGAAGAAATATCGCAAGATCGCGGCGGTTGATCGGTCAAAACTGACTGGTTGAATAGTCCTCGTCTGGATTCGCTCGCTCACTGAATTGCCGCACCATCGTGTTCGTTGCGTGTTCGCGATTGACTGGATCCTGTCCTACAGTGCTGGTCTTTCCTGATTCGGAGCCATTGGATATGCGCAAGTGGATTCCCTGCAGCATGGCCCTCATCCTTGGGATTGCCGGTTCGGTCCATGCGGAAACCGCCGAGACCAGCGCAATCGCCGAATGGACGCGCACGCACCAGCACACGTTGCTGGACGAGTACGAAGCGTTCTTGCGTCTGCCGAACCTCGCCACTGATCGAATCGCGATCCGACGCAACGCTGATGCGCTGATGGCAATGATGCAGCGGCGCGGCTTGTCGCCGCTGCTGCTGGAAAATGCGGATCGCAGTGCACCGCCAGCGGTGTATGGAGAGTGGAAGGCGCCCGGCGCGACCCGCACCCTGGTCATCTATGCCCACTACGACGGCCAGGCGGTTGATGCGACGGAATGGGCGAGCGATCCGTGGACGCCAGTCTGGAGGCGTGGTCGCCTCGATGTCTCGCCCGCCATCGTCAAGCGCGATACCTCGAAGCCGATCGATCCCGACTGGCGCCTGTATGCACGATCCGCTTCGGACGACAAGGCTGGCGTCTTTGCCATCCTTGCGGCGACCGATGCGCTCAAGGCGGCCGGACTTGTTCCGAACGCGAATATCAAGTTCTTCTTCGATGGCGAGGAAGAGCAGGGCTCACCCCATATTGGTGAGTTGCTGCGCCTGCATCGCGCGCTGCTGAGCGCAGATGCCTGGCTGATTTGCGACGGGCCGGTGCATCTGAGCGGGCGGCGCCAGCTCGTCTTCGGTGTGCGCGGTGATGCCAACGTCGACATCACCGTGTATGGGCCGAAGCGTCCGCTGCACAGCGGGCATTACGGCAACTTCGCCGCCAATCCGGCACTGCGCCTGGCGAAGTTGCTGGCCTCGATGAAGGGCGAGGATGGCCGCGTGACGATTGCCGGCTGGTACGACGGCATCGTGCCTCTGGGTGCCGATGAGAAAAAAGCGCTCGCTGCTGCGCCCGACGACGAGGCGGCCTTGTTGCGCGATCTCGGGTTGATGGCGAGCGAGATGCGCGGCGTGTCACTGCCCGAGTCGATCAACCTGCCATCGCTCAACATCAATGGAATCCGCGCCGCCGATGTCGGCGATCAGGCGCGCAATGTCATCCCGGTCGATGCGCGTGCGACGCTCGATTTGCGACTGGTCAAGGGCGACACCGTCAAAGGTCAGCTCAAGCGCCTGCTTGCGCACATTCGCGGACAAGGCTATCTCGTGCTCGATCGCGCGCCGACCGACGCCGAGCGCGCCTCACACGCGCAGATCGCCAAGGTCACACTCGTAGCGGGCGGCTATCCGGCATCGCGCACGCCAATGGATCTGCCGATCGCACGCGATGTCGCCGCCGCCATGCGCACCCTCGCGGGCGATTCGCTGCTGCTGACGCCAACCATGGGTGGCAGCCTGCCGCTGTACGAGATTACCGAAATCACGGGCGCGCCCACCTTGGTCATCCCACTGGCCAACCCCGACAACAACCAGCACGCCGAGAACGAAAACCTGCGCGTCGGTCATCTGTGGAACGGCATCGCCACATTGGCGGCGGTGATGCGCCTGCCCGAAACGGCGACGACGCGGAAGCCACAGGCAAGCGTTGTCGAACAATAGTCCCATCTCCAGGTCACCCTGCAGCGTGGATCCGGGGCGTAATCGATGCCATCGAAACAGCGAGGAATACCATGAATGTTCTGCGTCATCTTGTCTGTGCCGTGCTGATTTGCAGCTCGGCCTGGGCGGTCGAGCCGATCCAGCGCGATGTTCTGGAGTCGCTGCCGAACGCAAGTTTCCATTCACCGAACTGGGTCGCGTCGGGTCGCTTGAAGGCCGAGGACATCGGCGTGCTGAAAGAAGCCGGCATACGCCACGTGATCGATCTCAGCGCGGATGCCGAGACGCCGGATTTCGATGAGGCCGCCGCGGTGCGGGCGATGGGCATGGGCTATGACAACCTGCCGATTCATGGGGCAGACGGGTTGAGCATGGACAACGTACGCAAGTTCGATGCCTTGATGACAGCCGCTGATGGTCAGCAGACGCTGATCCACTGCGCATCGAGCAATCGGGTTGGCGCCTTGATTGCGTTGCGTGCGGCAATCCTGCAAGGCGAGTCGGTCGAGGCTGCGCTCGAGTTGGGAAAATCATGGGGCCTCAAGAGTCTTGAGCCCGCTGTGCGCGCGCGACTGGCCAGCGCCGAAGTGGTGGCGGACTCCGCCAACGACAAACCCCGGTTTCCGCGCATTCAATCGGCCGGGGGTGTCTATGCCCTGGGCGCGGGTATCGACATGCCGGCGCCGGATGCCAGGCATCGCCTCGTCATCGACGCGACAGGCGACGAAACCATCGATGGCGAAATCAATCGCAGGCTGGAAGTGGTCGCACGCGCAGTGAATCTGTATGCGCTGGCCGGCGTGCCAGACGATCAGGTCCATATTGCCGTTGTGATTCATGGCAAGACGACGCCGATTGTATTGTCCGACGCCAGCTACCAAGAGCACTTCAATAGGGCCAATCCGAACGCTGCACTGATCGAGGAATTGCGTGCGGCCGGGGTCGAGTTTTTCGTCTGTGGACAGGCGCTCCGACATCGCGGCTATGCACTGACGGAAGTGCGCAGTGGTGTCCATATCGCTCTTTCGGCGATGACCAAACTGGTTGAGTTGCAGGCGGCAGGCTATGCCTTGATTCCCTGAATCACCGCTTTCCACTAAACCGATTGATACTGTTGAAGGGGCAACACGGCACGATGTCCTTGCACCTTGAATCTGCGCAACGTGTGGAAACAGGGGAAATATGGGACTAGAGTCGCATCAAGCGACAGTGACAACTGGATATCGGTGGCTACAGAAGCGACAGCGCTGAATCGGATTGATCGCCTGCTGGCGAAAATCAGCGGTGGTAACCCTGATCTGCGCTTTCGTGCCGAAGTCGTTCTTGCCATTGGCGCGCTGGCGATCTTGACCGTTACCTCGATCGGCATCAGTGAGCTGATCTGGGGAACATTCGCAGTTGGCATCGCTTGCCTGGTTGGTAGCCTGGCGATTGTCCCGATCCTGGTGGTCCTTGTCCGCAGTGGCCAGGTGGCGCGTGCGGCGACCCAATTCATGGGCGCTCTCTATCTGATCGCGGCCGTACTCAATGTTGGCTCGGGAGGGCAGACGATCGGTGCCAGCGTCGCGCTTCCTTCGCTCGTTCTTGTCGGTGCAATGGTGCTGTCTTCGAGGGCAGCGATAGTGTTGTTTCTCGCGGTTGTGGCCCAGTTGGTGGTCGTCTCGATTCTGGATCGGACGGGAATCCAGTTCCCTATCCAGCCCGATCCCGAATGGTCCCATTTTGCAATATTCAGGGTTCCCTTGATCATCAGTTTCAGCACGGCATTCATCGGTTTGCTGGTTCGACGCGCCATGTATCGTCATCGAATGGAACTGGCCAGAACACAGCAGGAACTTGCCGACAACGAGAAGCGCCTGCGCGAGATCATCGAATTCAGCCGTGGACTGATCTGCACGCATTCGATTGATGGTGTGCTGCTTTCCGCGAATCCGGCAGCGGAACAAGCACTGGGCTATGAGACCGGCGACCTGATCGGCTGGGATATCCGGGATCTGGTTCCCGAGGAGCCAAAGGCCTATTTCGCCGATTATCTGAATTGCATCAAGAGCAACAACGTCGCCACCGGTTCGATCTTTCTCAATGCGCGCAACGGCGATTTGCGCGTCTGGGAGTATAACAATCGTCTTTGCGTTGATTCTGCGGGCGAACCCTACGTCCTGGTCAATGCCACCGACATGACCGAGCGTCGCAAGCTCGAAGAGAAGTTGCGCGAGCAGAACATCCGGGATCCGCTGACCGGATGTTTCAACCGCCGCTATATCTCCATACAGGAATCCCGTTTTGGCGAAGACCAGCACTGGGCCTGCATCATTATTGATCTGGATAATTTCAAGCAGGTCAACGACACCCATGGGCATCGCCGAGGTGATGAGATTCTTGTCGCGATCGGCAATTTCCTCAATCAGTATGTTGGCAGACACGATGCCGTCATTCGCATGGGTGGCGATGAGTTCCTGCTGCTGCTGGCCGATGGCGGCGCCGAGGTGGAATCTCTCGCACAGCGCATTCGACATGCTGCCGACAGCGAAGCACCCTGTGAACTGACGATCGGATACGCGGCCCGAATCGGAGATGAAAGCCTGCAGCAAACGATTGATCGTGCTGATCTTCAGTTGTATCGGGTGCGCAACTCTGAGCGCCGCGACAGCAAGCCAGCTGAGCAGTGAGTCTGGCCGCTACCGAAGCAGTCTCCTGAGCGCGCTTTCCGTCATCACCGCTGTGGATTCGAGTAGCCGAATGGCTGGTCAGGCAGGGGTCCAGTGACTTCGCTTTCTGGTACCACGCACCTTTCCCCGCACCCATGTCACGCCGCGTAGCGGCATTCCATTCTAAAGCTGGGGCCCTGGATTTCTGTCTGGGCAAGGACGAGGAGCCTGCGCCGGATCCACGTCAATACGAATGCCGCAGAAATCTCACCCCGGCAGTGCCTGACCTGCCTGCCAATGGTCGGATTTCAAGCGATCAAACAGGTGTCCCGCTTCATGCTTGGCGGTCAGGCCGTGAACCGGCAGTACCAGCAGATCGCCCCTGCGCGCCCAGCCCAGGGCATGCCGGACTGCATCGATCTCGGTGTGATGTGCAGGCAGTGCCGTCGCCGGCATGCCTCGATTCAATAACTCATCACGCAGTACATCGGCCACTTCGCCATCAGCCCGTCCACGCATATAACCTTGCATATCCTTGAGTACGACAAGATCCGGCGAAAACGCCGCCGCTGTTGCCGCGAGCGCGCGAATCTCGGGTTCTTCACGATTGCCGGCCTGGCCGAGGATCAGGCCGAGGCGTCCATCTTTGCCAATCGATTCTGCGATCGTGAGCAGACCGCGCAGGCCTTCAGGATTGTGTGCGTAGTCCATGAAAATGTGGATGCCGCCGAAGTGCCAACGTTCGAGACGTCCTGGATTGTCGCCGCGCTCGCGACCGAAGTGTCCGAATACCCCACGCATTGTTGCGGCCGTGATTCCAAGCGCATCGGCGAGCAGGGCAACACCGGCAATATTGGAAATGTTATAGGTGGCACGGCCATCGACGCTGAGCGGCATTGCCGCGACCAGGCCGAGATCGTTGCGTGCGTTGCCATGACTGAGCAAGAGGCGACCCTTGGCGACACCGCAGGTTGTGCCGCCACGCAGACGATGCGCGCGAAGGAGATCGTGATCGTCGTCGAGCGAGAACCAGGCAATCGGACAGTCAACCGAGGCCGCGTGCGCACGCAACTGCTCATTGTCAGCGTTGAGCACGAGCACGCCGTTCGCATCGAGTGCGCGAGCGACAATCAGTTTGGCTTCGGTCAAGCCATCGAGGTCATCGATGCCGTACTCGCCAAAGTGATCGTCGCTGATATTGGTGACAATGGCAGCGTTCGCGTGCTCAATCGCCAGACCACGTCGGAGCAGACCGCCGCGCGCGGTTTCGAGTACCGCGGCATCGACGTTGACTTGACGCAAAACGGTGCGGGCGCCGCCCGGACCGGAATAGTCGCCGGTTTCCAGCGATTGGCCATCGAAAAAGACGCCGTCCGTGCAACTGAAGCCGGTGCGCAGGCCGTGCGCCTTCAGCATTGCGGCGAGCAGGCGCACGCTGGTGGTCTTGCCATTTGAGCCGGTCACCAGTGCGATCGGAATTCCGCCCAGTCCAGACCACGGAACTTCATCGAGTGCCGGCAATGCATCGAGCGGCCAGCTACGACCGTTCCTGCCGTGACCAAGGGTCAGTGATTCATCATCGACGAGGCTGGGGATGTCATGCGCCGCTGCCTCCGCAAGCAAGTTGGTCAACTCAGGGTGTCGTTCACTTGCTGCATGCAAACGCAACGTGTGCAACGCCGAGTCGGGATCGGTTGCCAACGCATGGCCAGGCGCAAACATTTCGGCCTTGCCACGCGCTGCCTGCCACGCCCATTCGTTGACTTCGGTGGCGCTGAACAACTGATCGATCGGCGCAGCGAAAGCCAATGCCGCACCGCGGCGGTGCGCACGCACGGATATTGGTGCATGCGGCCAACCCAGCGCTTTGCACATGAGGCGCACGTTGTCCTGCCATGCTGTAATCGTGCCTGTGTCGTTCGCGCCAGGGCTGATCGTCTCCAGAACCGCGCCGGGCTCGGCGAAGTACAGGTTGGGTCCGGTCAGGCGGCGCGAATCCTCGAACGACAGGGGTGCTTGCACGCTCAGTCGTCCTGCTCCCGTGACAGATGGATGCCGCGCTCATCGCGGACGACGCCATCCCATTCACTCGGCACGAATGCGGCTTCGGCGGGGACTGCAGGCGGGTCTTGAGGGGCAGGGGTGCTTCTGGAGGCCCTGGCGTCCGGCAACTCATTCGATCTGAATTTGATCACCTGCTTCCACGAGCGCACCAGCGCATCCGCGAATATCAGCAGCAGGTCGCCGGCCTGGCTCATGCTGAGCCCGGCATCGATCGCTTCCTGCTCGTCAGGGATCACCGAAATCGCCGAGTCGGCGACGCCGAGTTCACGCAGCCGGGCTGCCTGCAATTTCGGCACTTCGTCCGAAGCACGCCCGCGCAGAGAATCATCGCGCCGGCAGATGTAGTGATCGAAGCGACCGGCCACGGCATCGGCAATTTCACGCAGATCCTGGTCGCGGCGATCGCCGGGTCCGGCGAGAATGACGATGCGCCGGCCGCTGACATCGAGGCGCTGGGCGAGATCGGCCATGACGCCGACGGCATGCGCATTGTGGCCGTAATCGAACAGCACCTTGAACGGGTGTTCGCTGAACACGTTCATGCGTCCCGGTGCCTGGAAGAAGGTGCTGTCGAACGTGCGCAGGCCCTGGCGGATGGCATCGAGCTTGATGCCCATCGAGAACGCCATCGCCGCTGCAATCATCGCATTCTGCACATTATGCATCGCCCGCCCTTCGAGGGTGGCCGGAATCAGGTGCGTCCACAACAGCGGAATATGGCTGCCCCTGTCGTACAGCGTGATCATCTGACCATTGACGCCAGCCTCAAGTGCGCAGGCGCGTCCGCCTGCCCGGATGTGCTCGCGAACCAGGCCGTGTTGCGGATTCATGGTTACGTAGCAGATCACCTTGGCATCGGTGTAGCCCGACATCTTGAGTACCTGCGGATCGTCGGCATTGAGTACCGCGCAGTCCTCGGCTACTTCGATGACGATGCGCTTGATTTCGGCCAGTTGCTCCAGCGTGTCGATACCCTTCATGCCGAGGTGGTCGGATTGCACATTGAGCACGGCGCCAACATCAACGCGTGGCACGCCCATGCCCGCGCGCAACAGTCCGCCGCGTGCGGTTTCGAGCACGGCCAGGTCGATCTGCGGATCGGCCAGCACCATGCGCGCCGATACCGGCCCGGTCATGTCACCCTCGACCGTGCGCTGACCATCAATGTAGACGCCATCGGTGGTGGTCAGTCCGGGCGTGTAGCCGGCCATCTTGGCGATGTGGGCGAGCATGCGTGCAGTCGTGGTCTTGCCATTGGTGCCGGTAATCGCGGCGATCGGCACGCGCGAAGGAGTACCCGAAGGAAACAACATGTCGATGACCGGACCGGCGACATCGCGCGGGGTACCTTCACTAGGCGCGACGTGCATGCGGAATCCCGGCGCGGCATTGCATTCGCAGATACCGCCACCGATCGACTTGTAGCTTTCGGTGATGTTCGTGGTGAGGAAATCGACGCCACCAACATCGAGACCGATTGCGCGGATCGCGCGCACCGCCATGTCGCGGTTGTCGGGATGGATGACGTCGGTGACGTCGGTCGCCGTGCCACCGGTTGAAAGATTGGCCGTTGAACGCAGATGGATGACTTCGCCTTCGGCTGGAATCGTGCCTGCATCGACTTTGGCACGCGCCATCATCATCTCGGCCTGGGCATCAAGTTCGAGACGGGTCAGCACTTTCTCGTGGCCAACGCCGCGGCGTGGATCCAGGTTCACCTTGTCGACCAGTTCGGCGATCGTATGCGTGCCGTCACCGACGACGTGGCCGGGCGTCCGCCGCGTGGCCGCGACCAGCTCGCCATTGACCACGAGCAGGCGATGGTCATCGCCTTCGAGGAAGGTTTCGACGATCACCGAGCGCGAATGTTCGCTTGCCTTGATGAAGCCTTCGGTGACCTCCTCGTCATTGCCGAGACGAATCGAAATGCCGCGACCGTGATTGCCGTTGTAGGGCTTGGTCACTACCGGATAGCCGAGCCGGCGCGCGGCCTGCCTGGCCTGTTCGGCGGTTTGCACGAGCCGCTGCTGCGGCACCGGCAGGCCAAGCGAGCCGAGGATCTTGTTGGTTTCTTCCTTGTCGCCGGCGAGTTCGACGGCGATGTGCGAAGTGCGTCCGGTCACCGTCGCCTGAATGCGCTGTTGATACTTGCCGTGGCCGAGCTGGACCAGCGATTGATCGTTCAGGCGCAACCACGGGATATTTCGCTCCTCGGCAGCACGCACCAGTGAGGCTGTCGAAGGGCCGAGTGCGCGACGCTGCGCATACCGGATGAACGTGTCGCGCGCTTCGGGCCAGTTCCAGTCTTCCGGCACGCCATCTCTGGGGCGGATATCGGTCGGCAGCAGTGAACACAGCAGATTCCGCGCAAGATCGCCGGCAGCGATGCCTTGCTCGCGCTGGGTGTATTCGTAGATGACGGTATAGACGCCCGGACGATCGTCGACGCTGCGGGTCTTGCCGAAGGTCACATCTTCGCCGGCAATATTCTGCAGTTCGATGGCGACGTGTTCGAGTACATGGCCGAGCCAGGTGCCTTCATCTTCCTTCATGCGGCGGATGAAGCCACCCGGTTCGCGATAGGAGCAGCCGTGTTCGGCGAGGCCGGGCAGGGCTTCGACCAGCGCATCGACATATCCGGCGCCGAGCTTTCCGGTCGGCCAGGCTTCCAGTGTCTGCAGATCGAGAATCAGACGAATAACCGGAAAATGCGCGTACGCCGACGGACCGACATACACCGAGCGATCAAGTATGCGCATGGATGGCTACTCCTTGGTTACGTTGAGTGTTCCGGCGCTGGCTTTGCGCGTGTGCAGATTGAACGTCGCGCCGCGAACAAGCATGTGGATATGGAGACCGAGCAGGCAGATGGCATCACCTTCGTCGGCGCGATCCATCGAGGAAAACTGCAGGTCGGCCGCGTCGACCACGGTGACCGAGCCGCTGCCTTCGACTTCAAGCGTGTTGTCCGGGCCGATAAACGCGGCAGTGTCTTCGTCGAGACCGATGCCGAGCGCGAACGGATTGAAGGCCAGCGCCGTGGCCAGACGGCCGAGCCGGTCACGCTGGCGGAAATGTTGATCGATGATGAAGCGGTTGGTCAGGCCGAGGCCCGGTGCGAGCCGCACGCTACCGGCTCGCGGCGAACCGCCTTCTTCGCCAAAGGCGATCATGTGTTCGCTCAGGATTGCTGCACCGGCACTGGTGCCGGCGACATGGACGCCGTGCGCATTCTGCACACGAATCAGCTTGGCGACCGAAGTTCCACCGAGCAAGGTGGTGATGCGCAACTGATTGCCGCCGGTGAAGAAGATGCCGGTAGCCTGGGCGATGCGCTCGAGTCGGCCCTTCTCTTCGCAGTCGCGGCGGGTGTCGTAATCAACGGCTTCGACTTCGCCGGCACCGAGCTCGCGAAAGATTTCCTCGTAGCGCGGGCCGGTATCAAGCAAGCGGCTGGCCGTCGGCAAGACGACGATATTGGACCTTTCGCCACCGCACAGTTCAACGAAGCGCTGGAGGATGCGCGGATCGTTCTCTTTCTCCTCGGCACCGCCGATCGGAATGATCCAGCCGCGCTTCTCACCCTCACGAACCTTGCTTGGCATCAATGCGAACCGTCTTGGGAATGGGTTGGGGATGGTAACGGTTCAAACACACCGCGTCGCAGGCTTTTGCCTTCGCGCAGATGCCAGTCTCCGCCGAGCAGGACGTCTGAGAGTCCGTTGGCATCATCAAGCACGAGCAGATCCGCATCGCCACCGACTTCGATCACGCCCTTCCGCGGCAGCCGCAGCAAGGCAGCGACATTGCTTGTGAAGGCCGGAAGGACTTGATCGAGGAGCAGGCCGTGATCGAGCAACTCGACCAGGGTCGCCAGCAAGGCGCCCGGTGTTCCGACATCCATGTGACTGAGTTGACCTTCGCTATCGAAGCACGGCAGGCAGCCGCCAGCATCGGAGCTGATCGTTATGCGCTGCTTCGGCGCGGCGGAATCGAGATAGCGTTGCAGCGCATCAGCGGCGCTCCAGGCATCCTCGCCGTCTTCAACCGGAAACGCGGTGATGTCGACATGGCAGCCTTGCGTGGCGAGCTCGAGCGCTTCATCAAACAGTGCGCGACGTCGGTTGATATGAGTTGGATTGAATACGCGAGCCGGGATTTCACTTTGCGCCAGGGCTCGTCGAACCAGATCAAGTCCGCGCTCGCCATCGCCGAGATGCAGATGGACGATACCGGCCTTGCCGCTCATGAGGCCAGCAACATGCGCTTCGGAGGCGATGCGCAGCAACTCGTCGAGAGTCGGCTGACTGCTGCGATGATCACTGATGGCCAATTCGCCGACGCCGATCAGGGGGTCGATGAAGGCGATGTCGCCGCGCACGCTGCCGGTCAATGTCGTCGGTGGCAAATGATAGCCGCCGCAATAACCCCAGGCGCCGAGGCCCTGTTCTCGCAAGGCGAGCAGGTTGGCGACCAGCTCGCGTGTGCTGCGCGCGCAATCGTCGGTGCCGAGCAAGCCGATCACCGAGGTCACGCCGCCATGCGTGTAGCGGCTCAGTGGCAAAGGCGAAATGCGCGTGGCGAAACCGCCCTCGCCGCCGCCACCGGTGACATGCACATGACCATCGATGAATCCCGGAAGCAGGCGCTGGCCATGCAGATCGACTTCCTCCACATCAATCCCGAGTGGCGAATCGATTGCCGCTGTCGACATGCCAAGAACCCGTCCGCCGCCGATCAGCAGGTTCTGGCGGCCAATTGCCTGCGGCGCAAACACTTCGGCGTTGCGCAGCAGGATCATTGGTTGCGGATTGCTTGGGGCCATCACTGGAACTCTAGCAGGTCGGAATCCGTGTTGGCACGCCGGAATCAGAGGGTTCAGCCGAGGCTGCTATCGCCTGCAGCGAACGTGGCGAACCCGTGCAGAAACTTGCGTAGCTGGTCGCGTATGCCGTCATCGGTCAATTCACCTTCGTCATCGAACAGCTTGCCAGCGCGTGAAACCATCATTCTCCCCTCAGACCAGTGGCGTGCGCCAAGCGTGCGCAGCACTGGCAGCCAGGCGTTCTGCGCAAGGATCGTACCGAATCCCCCCGGCGAAGCGCCGATCACCGCCACCGGGCGTCCACTGAAAATCCGTCTGGCATCCGCAGGCGGGCGTGACAACCAGTCGATGGCGTTCTTGAACACGCCTGGAATACTGTTGTTGTACTCCGGAGTCACCAGCAACAAGCCATCGCAGGCGAGGATCTGCTCCTTGAGTGCCGTCACGCTGTCGGGGATGCCATCACGCTCTTCGACGTCGCCATCGTAGAGCGGAATTCCATGCAAGGTCGCCATCTCGACGACGATGTTTTCCGTTGACAGGGACTGCGCAACACGCAGCAATGCGGTGTTGAATGACTTGCGCCGCAAACTTCCGGAAATGCCGAGAATCCGTGTACTCATGGCTGCTTCTTCCTGTGTTCTTGTTGTTGATGGATCGAGCCGGTCCGGACCAAGGTTTCTTTGCAGTCCGGGTCAAGTGACGCGCCGGTTCTTGCCTTGCCATGGGGCATAGAATTCCTTGAGGCGTTGCAGGTCGGCATTGATATCGTCGCTGGTCTGGAATAGCGGCCCGACGCCTAAAGTACGCTGCGGATAATGAAAATACACGGGCAGAATCGGCACATCCGCAGCACGCGCGATATGCCAGAAGCCGGTCCGCCACTTCTTGACCGCCTTGCGCGTGCCCTCAGGTGTGATTCCCAGCCAGAGCTTGTGTCGATCGTGAAACCGCGCCGTCATCTGCTCGACCACGCCATGTGTGCTGCCGCGCTCGATTGGAATACCGCCGAGCTTGCGCAACACCCAACCGAGCGGACCAGTGAAGAGTTCGCGTTTGGCCATGAACGAGACATCGGCACCAACCGCGATCTTGATCAGCAAGCCCCATACGCCATCCCACCATGATGAAAGTGGCGCGCCAATCATCACCAGGCGCGCCACGTCGGGAAACTCGCCAATCACTTTCCATCCACAACGGGTGACGAACCAGCGAGCCAGCCGGCGCCCGGCATGCGACTGAAGTTGAGGCATCGAAACCGGCAATTGCGCGGGTAAAGGAGAGTGACTCAATCGCCACTCCAGTTCTGCGCGCCGCGACCGGATTTGATCGTCGCTCGCTTCTTCTTGGCCGTTATACGGCGCTCCTTGGATGCGCGCGTTGGGCGCGTAGCCACGCGCTTCTTGGCGACAAGATTTCCAGCCCGGATGATCTCGGTCAGGCGCACCCGAGCATCGTCACGATTCTTGGCCTGATCGCGAAAACGATTGGCCTGAATGACCAGCACGCCCTCGGCCGTCAGGCGCCGATCACGACGCGCAAGCAGGCGTTCGCGCAAGGGCTCCGGCAACGACGGCGAATTGGCCACATCAAAACGCAACTCGACCGCACTGGCGACCTTGTTGACATTCTGCCCACCCGGCCCGGACGAGCGCACAAAGCGCTCGACCAGTTCGTCATCGGGGATTTGCAATCGGTCGTCGATCTCAAGCATGTGTGCATTCTAGCGGGCTGGCGTGAGTGACGCCCGATTCAAAAAGAATCTCAAGATGATCAGGCGGCGCAATCTGCCCTGAGTGCGGCAGGTGGAAAGATTTCCGAATCGTCAGCCGTGGCAAGCGCGTCGTCCAACTTCGTGGAAATCGAGCGGCGGACGCTTCGCTTGAGGCCTGGGTGACTTGAACAATCCCGAGAACAATCATGTCGTGCTTGGATCGCCAATCAGGCGATGTGATGTTCGCAGCCGATAGAAAGTGGCCGGGTCTTGAAGTCTGAACTTCCAATGGATTCACGCGTCAAGTTTTCTTCCTCAGGCCCCTTGTGCCTGCGTCCATGGGTTTGCAACGAACCATGAACTTTCATGCTTGCTGGCCTCGCGCAATTCGAGCAAGATTCGGGGCGCTTCCAAAGCCTTCGTCAGGCGCTACGAGGATTGTTTGTGCTAGACCCGAATCAGTTCAGCGTCAACGAGGCGTGGATCGTTTTTCAGATCAACGACACACCAATCAACACCGAGCGGGATGGCTCGTTCAACGCTGTTTGCCTCATGGATGCGGCAAGCCTGTTTATCCTCGTCACTGACATGGTGTCCACTGAGCTCGACGAGCCATCCGAGTTTGAGGTGAAGCGCCTCCTCAAGACGGCGTGGGAGCACAAGCGCCAATATCCTGTAACGCTATTCGTGCCACGTGGCCAGTTCGAGACAGTCTTTCCTGCGCAAGCGGAGCGCAACGGTATTTCGGTCGTGAGTATCCCGGAGAGCGAGCTGGCGGTGTTCACTGGTGAGGCAAAGCAGAGCTTCAAACGGCATGTTCAACAGGCGGGTGCGCAGTGAAGCCCTTGGGTGCAGGTGGCAAGTTTTGAATTGAAGTTTCAAGGCCTGACCATCAGGCCTGCAAATAGCGTGGGTCGAATCAGGTTTCTGCCAATCAAGGAGCGCTCCACGCGTTTGTTGATCGCAATCGTCGCTGCCATTCTCATGTCGGCTTGCTCGACGGTCGTTACCAATTCGAAAGGATGGATCGAGCCCATCGAAGCGATTCGCGCGGCCAATGAAGATCCGGCACAAGGTGTCCGCGGTGAGTTCATTGTTACAGTCAAGGCGCTGGACTCAAGTGGAGGTTGGTCGTTTGTGAACTCGGAGCAAGACTACCGGGATCAAAGGAACCTCACGATCAAGATGCCGACAGCCATGGTTCCGGCACTGGAACAGAATCTGGGTGTCAAATTCAGCGAGCTCATGAACCGAAGGCTGGTCTTTCGTGGCGTTGCAAAGCGGGTCCGCATCAATTTCACAAACAACGGTCTGCCGAGCGGAAAGTACTACTACCAAACCCATGTGCAGGTCGAAGACCCCTCGCAAATCAGGTTTGCAAACTGATAGTCAACTCAACTTTCGCGCCAACGCGCAGCGCCGAGGAAGATCACGCGCAGTTGGCGCACAAAGTTCTCGATCAATTCGCGTTCCTGCTGGGTTTGACCCGCCGGCAGGTCGAGGATGTCGGATGCGGCGTTGAGCATGGTTGTCACCACCAGTCCGCAGATCATCTGCAGCGTTGCGCTTGACAGTTCCGGCAAGGTGCCCAGAGCGCGGAAGTCTTGTGCCATTTCCGAGGCGAAGTGGCTCTCCTCGGTGCGGATGGCATTGCGGATGGCGCGTGACCCGCCGCCGCGCTCGCCGGCAATAAAGCGGAATACCTCGCTACGATCGGCGACGAATCGACGATAGATCTGCACCGAGCCGCGCAGCATGTCGGTGGGCGGAATACCGTCGCGACGCGCTTCGCGCAGCAGCCGTCGCAAGGTGACGCCGCCCATTTCGACCAGGGCCAGGCCGAGCTCGTCGAGATCGCGGAAATGTCGATAGAAAGCCGCCGGAGCCAAGCCGGCCTGACGCGTGATTTCGCGCAGGCTCAGCGAGGTAAAGCCGCTGCCGCCGCCAATCAGCGCCAGTGCGGCGTCGATCAGACGCTGCCGGGTGCGTTCCTTCTGCTCCACCCGTGTGCCGGCAACATCGCCGTCGGCTCTGGTTGGGGTGCGCTTGGCGGTCAAGTCATTCTCCTGGCGGCTTGTCGGGCGTTGCGAATTGAGGCGATTCGCAGACCCGCCGAGTCAAGTCCGACAGGCTGCCAGCCCGTCGGAAAGTATAGGCGCCTCTTGGTCGCATGGCTTCTGGAGTGTTTGCTCCAGGGCTTTCAGTGAACATACGTTCACTGTACTATCCGGCTCGCATATGAATACTACCGCCAACCTTGCCCTGCACACCGACGCCGCTGCCCCGGCTGTGGCGACACACTCGTCCACGATTCGGCGCTGGCTGCAACATCCATTGCTGGCGCCATTCAACCAGGCGCAGGAATGGGAGCGTCTGTTGGCAC
>NZ_DASSYD010000041.1:0-11295 GCF_035703485.1 Dokdonella sp.
CCTTGCACGAATCGGCAAGCCCGGTTCCGGCGCTGGCTCGTTTTTGTGTGGCAGACTCGGCGTTGATCCGCCTGAAATCGTGCGCGTGAGCACATCGGCTACAGTTCGGAGGACGCATGTCAGAAATCACCGAACTATTGAGCACGTCAGCAGCGGGAGCGAAAGGCTCGCTGGATGAGGTTTTCAATCGCTTGCATGGCGAGCTCAAGATCCTCGCCCGCAGCCGTATCGGTGCGGCGCCGGATCAGACCTTGACGGCGACCTCGCTGGTGCATGAGGTCTATCTGAAGCTGATCGGTGCGCAACATCTGGACCTGGTCAGCAAGCAACATTTTTTCGCCTGTGCTGCCTCTGCGATGCGCCAGATTCTGGTTGATTCCGCACGCGCTGCATCGGCCCGCAAGCGCGGTGGTGATCTGCAATTCGTCACCCTCACCGGCGCCAATCTCGACGAGGACGGAGTTGATACCAATGCCGACATGCTGGCATTGGATCAGGTCCTGCAAGAACTTGAGCGCGTCGAGCCGGGCCTCATGGAACTCGTGCAACTGCGCTTTTTCGCTGGTCTGTCGATGGACGACATTGCCCAATTGACCGATCGATCCGAACGCAGCCTGCATCGTGACTGGTCATGTGCAAAGGCCTTTCTGGGTGCACGTCTCGCCGACTGAACCGATTCGGAATCTAGGGCAATGCTGATCAAGTGGCGCAATCGTCACGACACCTGTCTGCGTGCAGACCGCGGCGCGCTGGCGCAGATGCACTGGCCGTGCTTCAAGCCAGCGCAACAAAGAGCTGCGCGCAGACAGGTGTCGCCTAACCGATTGGTTTTATTGAGGTGGCATCCAGAAGGTTCACCAGACGCACCACGCGGCTAGTCAAGGCAGCCAGCCTTCACTTCGCCACGCAGCACGTCCGCCGAACCTTCTGAATGCCATGACGGTTGTGCCACTTGATCAGCGCCCTAGCTGCTCCCCAGCGTTGAAAGCGCGGCGATCTCCGGCGCCCATTCAGCGCGCAGCATTGAGCCTTCCGGCATCAGATCCAGTGCTGATTGCAGGAACACCTTTGCCAAATCACTGTCGCCACGCTGTCGTGCGAATTGCGCTTCGCGCAGGCGCAAGCTGGCTTCCAGTTCCGGGCTGACCGAAGCGCGCGTCGCAAGCACGGAGTCGAGCAGGCCCTGTGCTTCATCGGCGCGCCCGGCTGCGAGCATCGCCTCGGCAAGATCCGCCGTGGCGGCCAAATAGCGCTCGGAATCCTCGCCGCGCGCGCGGGTCGCCTCACGGGCTTGCCCGAACCAGTCGAGCGCCGTGTCGATGCGGCCCAGGCGCAAACTCTGTCGGCCGGCGCTGCTGAGTATCCACAAAGTCAGGCCATTGCCCGGCCCCGGTGAATCGAGAGCCATCGGTGCAAGTTCGGATAGTCGATCAAGCGCGGCTTCGAATTGTCCGCGCCGAATGACAATACGTTGCGCCTGATAGGCGACAAAGATGGATAGCGGATGTTCGAGTGGCATTGATTCGGCGAGGATGGCTTGCGCCACCGTGACATTGTTCTGCGCAGCATCGAGTTGACCCAAGTCAGTCTGATAGCTGGCCACATTGCCGAGCACATTGGCGCGGATCGGGTTGCGGCCATCGCCCATGCGAATCAGCGTTTCGCTGGTTTCCATGCCGGTTGCGATGGCCGAGTCGAGTTGGCCATTGCTCTTGTAGGCCATGCTCAGAAAGTTCAGCAGATCAGTCGTGACCGTGCTGTCACCGAGATGCGTGCGTGCCAGTTCGACGGCATGTTCGAGCTTCTCAACGGCCAGCGCATTCTGGCCGGAATTCCTCAACGTGTCGGCTTCCTCGCGCGACAGCTCGAGCATGATGCTGTGATCTTCACTGTAGACCTTGCCCAAGAGTGTTCGCGCCGAATCGACATGAACCAGAGCATCGGCAAAGCTGCCCTGGACGTTGGCGACCTGAGCCAGCAACTGTTCAATCTGGCCTTCAGCGAGTGGCAATTGGGCAACTTGCGACAGGTCCAACGCCTCATTGAGGGTGGTCAAAACCTGTGCATAGCGGCCCTGGTGGATATCGTTGCGCGCGCTGTTCTTCAACACCTCAAGAACATCTTCGGCACTACTTGCGTCGTTCGCCAGCGCACGGGCTTTCGCAAATTCCTCATCGGCGCGCTTGAACTGGCCATCCGAGCTGAGGAAATGCCCGAGCGTGCCATGAAGACGGAATGCATCTGCCGGCGCTGCGTCAACATCCTCCAGCAAATGAATTGCCTCGCTTGCCTGGCCGATGGAGAACGTGGATTCGGCCAACAACAATCGTGCGTCGACCGGCTGCTGATTCAGCGACCGCGACAAGTCTTCCAGCAGCACTTGCCTGGCCTCGGCGAAATCGGCCATGCCGTGGTAGGCCTGGGCGATGGCCACGACAAGACGATCGCGAACCGTATCGTCGCTGATCGTGGTGAGACTGTTGCGTGCGCGTTTGAGCAAATCACGGGCCGTTGTTGGCGAACCATGGGCGACGGCAGGGTCGGCCAGTTCGAACAGTTGCACGAGGAACTGCGTGGTGCGTTCGGAAATGGCCAGTTGTTCGCGTGTCTGCCGGGTCTGCCAAAGCACCAGACTCAGGCCAACCACGGCAGTGAGCAGAATGGCCGCAGCGGCGGCAACGCCACCTCGATGGCGACGCAGATACTTGCGCGCGCGATAGCCCGGCGAGTCGGCGACTGCCACGATCGGTCGATTGTCGAGCCAGTTGCGAAGATCGCGGGCGAGACTCTCGACACTTCCATAGCGGCGAGAGGCCTCATCGTGCGTAGCCATGTCAAATATGCGATCAAGTTCGCGATGGTCGGAAACTGATGTGCTGAGCAAGGTGCGGCCGAGAGCCCCCAGGCCAAACACGTCAGTCGCCGTAGTGACTGCACCGCCGCTCAACTGCTCGGGAGCCGCATATTTCGGCGTGAATACCCGGGTCTGTGTTCCGTCGGCAGCATCCTCGGTCAGCTTGCCGATACCAAAATCGAGCAGTTTGACCTGGCCATCGGTGGTCACCATGACATTGGAAGGTTTGATGTCGCGATGCAGGATCAGATTGCCGTGGGCGTGACTGACGGCCGCACAGACCTGCAGCAAGAGGCCGACGACTTCGCGCGGAGCCAGCTCGTGTTCATCGCAATACGTGCGCAGGTCGCTGCCTTCGACCCGTTCGGTCACCAGATACGGCGTGCCATCTTCGGCGACGCCGCCATCGAGCAGCATGGCGATATTCGGATGGTGCATGCGTGCAAGCAATTGCTGCTCGCGCGCGAAACGTTTCGCACCACCCGCGGCGAGCATCAACAGCGAGAGCAGTTTCAGTGCGCCGTGCTGCTCGAAGTCGACACCATTGCGCTTGACCAGGAAAACCGTGGCCATGCCGCCGCGGCCCAGTTCGCGAATCACGCTCCAGTTGCCGATCAGGCGGCCAATCAGCACTTCATTTGCAAGATCAGGCTCAGCTTCACTGCCAATGCTGCGTCCGAGCCGATCGACAAGACGATCAAGCTTTTCTTCGACGGCACTCGCCTCCTCGTCCTGCGACGCAAGCAGAAGCTGATGCAATTTCGCGCGGACTTCCACCGACTCATCGAGACTGTCGAGCTGCTGCTTGCGCGCCTCTGCGGACATGGGCAGCACGGCACGGTAGATGGCCACGGCCTTTTGCCAATGACTTATGTCCTGATCCTGCATCACGCCCCCGGAGCCTCAAGTCAGTTCCAACATGAACCCTAGGGCAACGCTGATCAAGTGGCGCAAGCGCAATGATCCTCTTGCACCGACACTCCGCTTATTCGAAACCGTCGGCGAATATCCGGTCAAACGGATTGCCGAACTGGAAGCGAGCGGCCAACTCCGAGGTGTTGCGATCCTGATCCAGAGCCGTAGCGGTAAGCCAGCCGCCCGGCACGCCATCGACGAAATTGAGCGTCACTGTGCGTAACGCATTCGGCGTCGAATAGGAAAAATCGGTGCCAAGGAAGAACCGACCCTGTGCGGGTTCGTCCAAGTCGCTCCAGTAGAAATCGACAAACAGCGGATAGCCGGATGCACCTGAATTGGAATCCACGCGATAGCTGATCGTCAGCGTCGGCGGGAACGCGACACTGTCGAGGATGACCTGCTGGATGACCGGGAAGTTTTGCAGGCGATTCGGCCCTTCATCGACATCGCCCGGATCATTCGCTGTCGGGCCGTCGCTGCCAAGATCGATGCCGATATCGCCATTGCCGTACATGCGGTTCTGGAACCAGGCAATGCCACTTGAATAGGCGTCAGTCGCAATGCCGCTGCCACCATTGTACGAAATGCGATTTTGCTGCAAATCGATATTGCTCGAAGAAACGATCCACACCCCATTGGATGAATTGCCGATGTCGTCACCGCCCGGCGTGATACCCACGTAATTGCCGAAAACATTCGGGCTATCGGTGACCTGACTGATCAGGAGTCCGAGGATATTGTTGCCGATGACGTTGTTTTCTGCCCGAATCCCGGCCCCGTTCGCCATGACCAAGCCGTAGGTACCGTTGCCGATGTCGGCAAACGTATTGGTAACGCCCACATAGTTGAATCGAGCCGCATTGCCGTTGCCTGACGTGCTGATGCCGTACCCGGAATTGCCGCCGACCTGGTTGGGACTGGCAGCACTGCCGAGCGTATTGTTCAGACCTGCGACAAAGATGCCTCGCTCGTTTGGCTCGGCGACCGGACCGGAGATCGATGCCACGAAACCCACCTGGTTGCCCGAGATCGTATTGTCATTGCCACGCACGGCAATACCATAGCCGAAGAGGTTGGGCGAACTGCTGCCCCGCGAATTGATGACGACGTTGTTGAGTATCGCGTTGGTATTGCCGTTGGCCACGTGGATGCCCACGGCATTGGCGGAGAACAGGATCGGGAACTGCGAGCCGGCGCTGCCGACTTCATTGTTGAGGACAAAATTGTTGTCGGCCGCCGTGCCGCCAGCGGCGCCGAGACGGATAGCCGAGCCTGTCGTGTGTTCGACAATACGGTTGCGGCCGCGATTGCTATTGCCGATGAAATTGGTGTTGCCGATGACGACGATCCCATCCGCCTCGCTGGTGATGAATCCCCCGGTTTCGCCGGTGCCCAGGGTGTTGGCATAGAAGCGGTTGCTGTTGCCGACCGACAGGATGCCACCCAGATTGTTGCCGGCCAGATAGTTGCCTGCGCTGGCGCTGGCAATGTAGTCGCCGATGTCGTTGTTGGTTCCGCTGATATGGATACCGTAGTTGCCGTTTCCGCGATCACTGGTTCCTGATGGTGCGATGCCAATCAGGTTGCCGCGCAGGTCGTTGTCGTTGGAGGATTCAAGGCGAACCCCGGACAACCCATTGGATGACAGCACATTGCCGAGGCTGGTGAACGCCGTGCCGGCGCCATTGCGTGCCTTGCCGATGCGATGGCCGCCACTGCTCGCTGCATGCACACCATGACCACCATTGCCCGCGGCCGATCCATTCGCACGTACACCGATGAAGTTGCGCTCGATGATCAGATTGTCGGCACCGAATGCGGCGAGAATGCCATTGCCCGGAAAGCCGACGATGCCAATTGCCGAAACGATGCTGGCGGACGCGCCCGCACCACTGAAGATCAGGCCGCTTGAATTTCCTGCAGGCAACGCGCTGCCATCAATGAAGAATTGTGGTGGTGCATTGCGCAGCAAGGTGGCTGCCGAGTTGTAGGCATCGATTGAAGAACCCAGAATATTCACCCGCCCGGTGACTGGCGGCAGCGGCCCTTCGACTGCGTTCAGAAGCACGGTCACGTTGGTGAACGAATCGGCAAACAGAATCGTATCGGTACCTGCGTTCGCGTTGGCCTCTTCGATGGCGGCGCGCAGCGTGCAGGAGTTGAATGAATCGCGGCAGATGCCATCGCCGGGATTGATGTCGTGCGCACCACTGTCATCTTCGATAACGCCGATGGTGAAAGTGGCCGCATGGACCGGATCGGCCAGAAATAGTGCGGCCAATGCAATGACGCTTGCAATACTCGATTTCATCGTGATGACTCCCTTGGGTAGTGAGCCCCGACGCACGGCATCGGGGCTTCAGGGAGTCATTCGAAAAATGCCGGAAAACTCTGCCATTGGCGACGTTCGTGTCGTCGCAGTCAGTCAACTTCCGTGCACGCTGGGGATTGCGGCCGGATCGCTGAACGGATCAGGGTTGGTCGAATCCGTTGGCGAAGATCGCATCAGGCGGCGCGCTGAAACTGCCGAGTATGCTGAAGTTCGTCAGCACCGTGTAGGCGTTGACGATGGCCGTATAGGTTCCTTGCGCCGGGGTCGCGAAATTGCACTGCTCGGATGAGCTCGCGCCGGCCGACTGGCAAATCACTTCGCCATTGAATTCGATTTTCAGATCGGCATCGGCGCCGCTGACCGAACTACTTGTCTCGAAATGCAGATTGAGCGCATTCGCAGGCACCTCCAGAGTGTAGTAGACGTCTTCGCCCTGGGCCGCGCTCTGGTTGGTCATCGCAATGCCATTGACGAGTGCAACGGGCGGCGCCGAGAAGCGCACGATCCTCGCGTAGCTGGCACTCAGGCCACCGTCATCGGTCACCGTCACACTCGCTGTATAGCTTCCGGGGGCCGGGTAGGCATGGGTCGGACTGGCTTCAGTTGAAGATGCGCTGCCGTCGCCAAACTCCCATACGTAGCCGACGATGCTGCCGTCGATATCGATCGAGGCATCGATGAAGTTGGCATCGAGGCCGTTGGCTACCACGTTGAAATCAGCGGTCGGCGGCGAGTTGCCGACACTGCCGGCGAGCAGAACGCGCCAGGCGCCGCGACTGTAGCTGCCCGCCGTGAGTACGTGCGGGTAGTCGTCGCTTTCCAGATCGGAGACGACGATGCCTAGCGGCAGACCCGCCGAAAACGCCGTGAAGTGGTCGCCGCTGTCGGTGCTTTCGTAGATGCCGACATCGGTAGCGACGAAAATGCGTGTGCTGTCGAGCGGATCGATCGCCACCGAGTTTGCCGGCACGTTCGGCAAGCCCGCGCCGACAGCGGCCCAGGTGCCGCCTCCGCTCGTCGAGCGATACAACTGCGAGCCGCCGAAGCCGCTACGGGTGATGAACACACGCTGGGGAACGACCGGATCCATCGCCACATCGGAGACGCGGCCACCCGGATAGTTGCCGGTGACATCGGCAAATACCGGTGACGGGATACCGGCGTCCGGACTCGACCAGATCTTTCCGCCCGAGGTACCAACATAGGTGGGAGTCAAGGTTCCGAGCGTGCTCGGAGCCACCACGACGACCGGGCTGCCGAGATCGCCGCTGATCGACGTCCAGCTGTTGCCTGTCGTGCTGGCGCGATAAAGAATGTTCGAGGCAACGAACAACTGGCTGCCTGCGCTCGCCAGAGGGGTCACCCAGGGAAATGAACCCGAAGACGTGATTCCCGAATTGGACATGCTGCTGAAGCTGCCCGGTGATCCACCGACCATCGAGCGCACGATGCGTGGATAGCCGCCACTCGGATAGCTGGTCTGGAACACGATATTCGGATCGTTCTGATCGAAAGCGTTCATGAAGCCGTCACCACTGGCGTAGGTCAGGTCCCAGAGAAGATTGGTGCGGCGCCCGGAGGAGCTGTTGTCCTGGGCACCACCGAAGACGATGTTGGCGTCGTTCGGATTCACCGCAATGTCGTAGAACTGGGTGATGTTGATATTGGCATTCATGTTGCGGAACGTTGCCGCGCTGTCGTCGCTGCGCCAGATGCCGCCGTCGCTGCCGACCCAGAAGCGGTTTGGATCCGTCTGTGAATAGCGCACCACATGGGTATCCTGATGCACTTTCTGCGAGCTGCCCCAGCTGCTGACCAGCGGCGTGATTGTGCTGCCGCCATTGGTCGAACGCGCCACGCGAATGGTGCCGATGAGCAAGGTTTCCGGATCGCTTGGGTGTACGTCGATGGTCTGGTTGTAGCCGCATTGGCCTTCACAAGCTGCACCGTTTTTCTGTACCCAGCTGACGCCGCCATTGTCGCTGCGGAACAGCTTCGATCCGGCAAGAACGTAGAGGATGGAGTTGTCGCTCGGGGCCATGGCCAGGCGCAAGCGCGATCCGCTGATATTGAGACCGGCATTCGCGGGGGTCCAGGTCGCACCGCCGTCGAGGGATTTCTGCACACCTGGGCCGATCAGGCCTGCATAGACCGTCGACGATGCGGGTACAAAGACAATATCCTCGACATTGCTGTCGAGCACCCTGGTCCAGCTCATGCCCTTGTCGGTTGAGCGCCAGACGCCGGCACCGGAGAGTTGTCCATTTTCATCGCAGGCACCAGCCCCGCCGGCGAGGATGACATTGCTGTCGGTGGGCTGGATCGCCACCGCGTTGACGATCGACAAGGGCAGGCGGGTCGGCCCACTTCCGTTGCGCGCGTTCCAGGTTGCGCCGGCATCCTCGCTGAGGAAGACGCCTTGACCGAAATAGCCGCCGCAACTGCTGTTCTTGTCGCCGGTACCGACCCAGATCGTGTTCGGCGCATTCGCGTCGATCGTTATCGCGCCGATTGGCAGCGTTCCGACGTTGTCGAAGACCGGTAGCCAGCTCAAACCGGCGTTCGTGGTTTTCCAGACACCACCGGCCGCTGCGCCAACATAGAGCGTGCTGTCGTTGCCGGGTAGTGGTGCAATCGCATTGAGTCGCCCGGACACACGCCCCATGACCCAGTTGACCATGTCCATCGACGAAGGACCGAGCTCTTCCCAGACCTCTCCACTGGCCGCTCGCGCCGGATCGATGAGCTGCCGCTGAAATTTAAGTTCGGCTGCGGCATTGGCACGAAGCCGGGATGCCTCGGGATGATTGCGCAGCCCCCGCGACTCGACAAACCACTGCTGGCGCTGTTCGATTTGCCAGCTCTCTTCGCGGCCCCCGCCCTCGTCGCCCTCACCTTCATAGGCCGACGCCGTGACATTGGCCGCAATCAGGACAACAACAATACTCAGCAAGCGCCAACGCTTGCGTGGAGTCAATTTACTCACCAGAACTTCCCCCGAAACATGCCATGCCGCCGAGCTCCTGGCCGGAGCGGCGAATAAATATCCAGCTACCGAAAACGGCGCAACGACGCAAGACGAAATGGACCGCAGAATACCGGCGAATCAGTCGCCTGGCCATCAGCGACGATCAGACCTTAGGGCAACACTGATCAAGTGGCACCATCGTCATGGCATTCAGAAGGTCTGCCAGCCGTGCCGCGTGGCGAAGTGAAGGCTGGTTGCCTTGGCAAGGCGCGCGGTGCGGCTGGCGGGCCTTCTGAATGCCACCTATTTCAATTACAACAATCCGTTAGGCGACATCTGTCTGCGCGCATCTCTTTGTTGCGCTGGCTTGAAGCGACTGCATGGATGCAGGAGGTAGAGCAACGCAGGAGCAGTTGCCGACACGGCCAGTGCATCTGCGCCAGCGCGCCGCGATCTGCACGCAGACAGGTGTCGTGACGATTGCACCACTTGATCAGTGTTGCCTTAGCTCGATTCTCCCCGTATGAGCGCCAGCAGAATGAGTCCGCCAAACGCCAGCGAGCCCAAGCCTATCAAGGTGTTGAATCGAACTGCTTGCGGAACGGCTTGCTCGGCGAAACGCTGATGTCAACGCCATGGAAGGACAAGCAGCAGTGGGCTTGTCGCCAGCAGAATCCAGCCAATCACGACGAATATTTCCGATGCAAGCATTCGCGGCGCATGGGTCACCAGCGACCCGCCGACGACAATGCGAACGAGGAGCTCGGTGAAATGGACCCGCCGGGACTGCGCAAAGCCAAGCAGGAATCGCCGTGCGTGGGCCGGAGCAAACAGGCATGCCGCGGCCAATGCGCAAAGATAGAGACCTGCGGCCATGACAATCAGGCATGCGAGCGTTTCATGCATCAACTGAATTCCGCACGCCGCTCAGCTACTGGTTGTAGAGGCGACTGGCGCTGGCAATCGGTAGCGGCGTGATATTGCTGCGCTGTGCGGATTCTTCCGCGCACCAGTCCAGCCATTTGAGCAGCGGGGCCCAGTCGTCACGGTGCGCAAGTACCGCTTTTGTTGCGATGTCGAAGACGCTTTGCCCGCGCTCGGCCATGCCGACGTAGATCTGTGAATCACGCACGCGGATCATCGCTGCCGCGGTCATGCGCTCCAGCGCGGAATCCAGTTGCTTTGCCGAAATTGTATTGGTGCGCAGTCGGTTGGCGATCATGGCCAGACGCAGGCGACCTTTGCGCACTTCCTCGCGCTTGCGCACCATGTCAATGAAGCCAAGTGTCGCGCGCAAGTCGATGGATGAAGGCACGACCGGAACGATCAATGCATCGGCATGTCGGGCGAATTGATCGAACTCATGTCCACGCAGACCGGCCGGCGTATCGATAAGGAGAATTTCGGTGGTCGGCGGGATGCGCAGCACCCAACCGGGGGCGAGACCGTGCGCCGGATCATTTCCCGCAACCCCATTGATCGCGGCAAGATGCGCCGGCCTCTGCTGGCACCAGGCGAAGGACGATTGCTGCGGATCGCAATCGAACAATGCGATTTTCTTTCCCTTGTTGGCAAAGTAGGCAGCCAGATTCGTGGTCAGTGTGGTCTTGCCACACCCACCCTTGCTGTTGGCTATCAGGATCCGAAACATCGAGCACCCCTGCTGACAATATTCGCCACTCTAGCAAGCACCATACGCCAAATGACACCAAGGCCATCGTTCCGCTTCGAACCAACTGTCCCGTTCAAGGCGACGCGATCCGTCCAGACTGACACGTGAAGTCGCTGGAAATTGCACCGGCGAAATGGAAAAACCGGCGGTCGGATTGAACCGACCGCCCTGACCCGGACTATTCGTGATTCGTCCGGACTGGCTTGCTATTCGCGGTGATCCGTCAGCGAGATCCTGGCGCTGGCGCTGCTCATGGCAAGTTGCAGATCCTGCGCAGCACCCACCAGAAGCAGGTTTTGCCCGACAAGGCCGGCGGCGAGCTGGTTGGCGTCTGCTTCAATCGTCGTCCAGGCGCTGACCGTGTCGGCGCCAAGCAGGCGCACGAGCAGGCGTTCGCTGGTGCGCAGCGCCTGGATCAGGATCACTTCGCCATTGCTGCCTTCGACCCGGGCCAGTTCGACGATGCGACCGTCACCGGCACGCGCCGCCGTCAGGTCGAGCAGCTGCAGGTTCTCGCCGCTCAGGCTCGTTGCCTGATCGGGGCTGGTCGT
>NZ_DASSYD010000057.1:0-26712 GCF_035703485.1 Dokdonella sp.
TACTCGAATCGGAACTCGAAAGCGACCGCATTCTTGCCAGGATCCGCGACCTCGAAAACCAGCGGAGCCTTCGCCCCGGCGGCCAGACCACTGACCAGGGCCTTGCTGTCGCTGACGTATTCTTCGGGCCGAAAACGACGCATCGCAATGCGTTGCTCGTCAAGATCGGACAAGGTGATTTCCACCGTCGGAAACGGCTGGGCAAAATCGCCAGCGTTCTGCAATGTGGCGGAAATGATCAACGCTCCGGGTACCGATGGATGCGGCCGGATATCGCGTGAGGCCAATTGCAGAAGTGCATCATCCTTGCGCAAGGGAACCTGGCATCCAAGCCTGGCGCAGACATCAACAATTGCTGGGCGCAAACTCGAATTGTTGATCCACAGGCTGCGCTCAGCCCAGGCAATTTCGCCGCCAAGCAGCAGCAGCAAGAGGAAGCTGCCGAAAATCCAGATGCCGTTGCCACCTTGATCCGTGGATCGACGTCGATGAGCAAACTGTGGCGGCCCCGAAGCGCGTTCGTGGGCACGCGGCCGGTCATCCGGGTCAAGAAACAATGCGCCTTGCGTTCCGCGATTGGGCCGAAATACCGGCAATCCCAATTGCGGGGGCGGGAGATGTTCCGGATGGCGCTCAAGTCTGCTGATCGGCTCAGGCGGCAGTTGTTCGCTGAGGCTGGGCAAGGCGTCGAACAAGGCATTGCAGTGCGAACAGCGAACCGACGCATGCGCCGCCGCAAGGTCAGCGGAACTGATCTTGAAAACCGTCTGGCACTCGGGGCATTGGGTGTACATGCGGTCATTCTACGCGACCTCATGGGCGAATCGGATCAGCGGCGACGCCGCCCATCGATACGCACCCAGTCTTCTCGCCGCGCAACCGTCAGATCCTCGAACCACTCGTTGTAGCGTTCAAGCAGTTCCGCCTGCTGGCCGACCAGAATCCCCGACAGCGCCAGTGCACCCCCGGCCCTGACTCGCGAAGCAAACAGCGGCGCAAGTTCAGCCAGCGGCCCGGCGAGAATATTCGCCACGAGGACATCGGCAACCCCATCGGGATCGGCATCCGGCAGATGCAGGCAGATGCGATCTGCGACACCGTTGCGTTCGGCATTGTCACGACTGGCTTCGAGCGCCTGCGGATCATTGTCGATAGCAAGCACGGATTTCGCGCCAAGCAGAGCCGCAGCGATGGCCAGGACGCCCGACCCGCAACCATAGTCGATCACCGACTTGCCCGTGAGGCTCACCTGATCGAGCCACTCCAGGCACAGCGCCGTAGTCGGATGCGTCCCGGTTCCGAACGCCATGCCAGGGTCAAGACGGACGGTGACGCGCCGGGGTGCACCGGATTCTTCCTGCTGAGCCGGCGGCTCGATATTCCACGGATAGATCCAAAGCCGCTGACCGAACTGCATCGGCTTGAACTGATCCATCCAGACCCGTGTCCAGTCCTGGTCGGCGACCTCGCGAAACACGATCTGGCCGGGCTCCAGATCCGGCAGCAACTCGCTGAGCACGAGAACAAGACCGTTGCGATCGACATCGGACTCAAACAGGGCCGAGAGAACGATCAACGACCACAACGGCGTCTCGCCGACGGCCGGCTCAAGGATGGCCTGTTCATTGCTGGTATCGGCATCGGCATCGAGCAAGGTCACCGATAGCGCGCCGACATCCTCGAGCGCGGTTTCGACGGATTCCTGCAGATCGGAGCGCAGGGTCAGGGAGAGTTCTAGCCAGGACATGGATACGGAGTCGGAAGTGAGGAAAAGGAACAAGCCGGCAAGTCACCGCCACCTGCGTGAACATGATGAAGCTCCCGTCGCGAAGGGCAGCGCTCGCCGATACCGTGGCACGGTGATCAGCTCAAGCCGAGCGCCTTTTCCTTCGCTTCAGCCATGCGTTTTTCAAGGTAGTGGATATTCATGCCACCAGCCTGAAAACCACTGTCGGCCATGATCCGCATCTGCAATGGCAGGTTGGTCTTGACACCTTCGATGACGACTTCAGCCAGTGCCTGACGCATGCGCGCGACCGCCGTTTCGCGATCGCGGCCATGCACGATGAGCTTGCCGATCATCGAATCGTAATTCGGTGGAATACGGTAGCCATCATAGATATGTGTATCGGTACGCACACCGGGACCACCGGCAGCAAGAAAGCGCTTCACCGTTCCGGGGCATGGCATGAAAGTATCGGGATCTTCCGCATTGATCCGGCATTCGATCGAATGGCCGGTGATGCGAATATCTTGCTGGCGGATCGACAGCTTCTCACCGGACGCGATCAGCAATTGCTCACGAACCAGATCGACGCCGGTAATCATTTCGGTCACCGGATGCTCGACCTGGATGCGCGTATTCATTTCGATGAAGTAGAAGTTTCCATCTTCATATAGAAATTCAAATGTGCCTGCGCCGCGGTAATTGATGCGCAGACAGGCCTCGACGCAGACCTTGCCGATCGCCTGGCGTTGGTCTTCGCTGATCCCGGGTGCGGGCGCTTCCTCGACGACTTTCTGGTGACGGCGCTGCATCGAGCAATCGCGCTCACCAAGATGGATCGCCCCTCCCTGGCCGTCGGCAAGCACCTGAATCTCGACGTGTCGTGGATTTTCGAGGTATTTCTCCATGTAGACCTGGTCATTGCCGAAAGCGGCTTTGGCTTCGGTCTTGGTCATCGCTATCGCGTTGCCGAGATGCGCTTCGGTTTGCACGACGCGCATGCCGCGCCCGCCGCCACCGCCGGAGGCCTTGATGATGACCGGATAGCCAATGTCGCGGGCTATGCGCAGGTTCTCGGCATTATCCTCGCCTAGCGGCCCGCCGGAGCCCGGCACGCAGGGCACGCCGGCCGCCTTCATCGCGCGAATCGCCTCGACCTTGTCACCCATCATGCGAATCGTTTCAGGTCGCGGGCCGATGAAAATGAAACCCGATTGCTCGACGCGCTCGGCGAAATCGGCATTCTCGGAAAGAAAGCCATAGCCTGGATGAATCGCCTGGGCGTCGGTCACCTCGGCCGCCGCGATCAGTGCCGGCACGTTCAAGTAGCTCTCTGCCGCCGCAGGTGGGCCGATACAGATCGACTCATCGGCCATACCGACATGCTTGAGATTGCGGTCAACCGTCGAATGCACGGCCACCGTCCTGATCCCGAGCACATGACAAGCACGCAGAATTCGCAACGCGATTTCGCCTCTATTGGCGATGACGACTTTGTCTAGCATGGGATGACCAGCCATTCGGCTGTTGAAAACCGGGATTCGGGATTCGGGATTCGGAAAAGCTTGCGCATCATGGCGTCCTGGGTTTGTTCAGCGATTTGATCAGCGCGTTCAATTTTGAAAACACACAATCGACCAGCTCGTCAAGTTCGGGAGAAATCTCGGCAAATCCAAGTCTTGTCGAGATTTGAAGTTGCGTGTCGAGTTCTGAAAGGGAGCCCCGTGCGATGGAAAGAAACCTCAGATATTCCGGCCTCGATCGCCGTGCCGCAGCTTCGGCAATATTCGACGGCACACTGATCGCTGCACGGCGCATCTATTGCAGCAGTCCAAAGCGCTCGGTGTCCGGAAAGCAAGCGGAAAAGCGATAAACGGCTTCGACCAGATTCATCGAATCGCGCCAGACTTCCAATCGCTGATGAGGCCGCTCTTGCAAATCCCGACTCCCGAATCCCGGCCTCTCAGCCAATCACAAACAACGGCTCATCAAACTCCACCGGATGTCCGCTTTCGGCGATTACGGCGACGACCGTACCGGAGATCTCTGCTTCGATCTGGTTGAACATCTTCATGGCTTCGATGATGCCGAGGGTGTCGCCGACCTTGACCTTCTGGCCGACCGTGACGAATGGCGGCGCATCGGGATTCGAGGAGGCGTAGAACGTGCCGACCATCGGTGAACGCACGGTCGTGCCGGATGGAAGATCATCTTTTTCCTCCGCCGTTGCGGGTGCCGGGCTCGGCGCGCCAGTCGCCGTTGATGGAGCCGGGGCCGCCACGGCCTGGACTGCCGGCGCGGGGCTGGCCGGCACTGCCGCATAGGTTGGCGTCATGTTCTTCGGATATCGCGACAGGCGGACGATTTCCTCGCCCTCCTTGATCTCGAGTTCAGCCAGATTCGATTCCTCGAGCAAATCGATCAGTTTCTTGATCTTGCGCAGATCCATGGGCGTCGCCTTAGCAAGGGAATGGCGCGGCAAGCACGTCATTCCGGGTGGTAATGGGTCAGTTGGAGGAGATCCGGCGGAGGATGAAATCCAGTGCCAGACGATAGCTTTCGGCACCGAATCCGGAAACTACGCCGAAAGCGATGTCGGAGAAATAGGAGTGGTGACGGAACGACTCACGCGCGGCCAGATTCGACAGGTGCACTTCGACAAACGGAATCGCCACACCAACCAGCGCATCGCGCAAGGCGACGCTGGTATGCGTGTATCCACCCGGATTGATCACGATCCAGGCGACCGCTTCGTCTCGCGCCGCATGCACGCGATCGATCAACGCATGTTCGGCATTCGACTGAAAGCTGGTCAGCTGATGACCGGCAGTCGCTGCCGCAGCACTCAGGCCCGCATCGATATCAACCAAGGTCGTGCGCCCATAAACCTCTGGCTCGCGCGTACCGAGCAGGTTGAGGTTGGGCCCATGCAGGACGAGGATCTTGGCCAATGTCGCTCCGAAGCTGCGGTCAAACGACCGGGTTCAAACAGGAGCGCTAGTGTCATCGAACCGGCCCATTGTGTCCAGTTCGACGAAGATCGGCGAAATTCGGCATCTGGTTTCAGTCTGCAACCCGGTGCGGCTCTGATACGAAACGCGCATGGGGCGATTGCCGCAGCAGCGACAAAACCCGACAGGCGGCTAGCGCCAGTACTGGTTGGCGGCGGCTATGGTCTGGAAGTTGATTGCGACCACTTGCGAGGCGGCAGTCAGACCATCGGCTGAATCCGCGTATTCGGGGCGCAGCTTCTTCAACACAGCCCCATCAGGCTGGGTGTACTTGACCCCGCGGCGGCTGAGGGTGATGGCCAGCTCGAAGCCTTCCTGCGGCGTTGCCGTTTGCAGGGTGGTAAGCCAAAGGTCTGACATCGCGGCGAACTCCTTCATCTATGGATCAAGGCAACGACTATACCTCTGACCGCGACAGGGTTGAAACCTGATGCCTCCGCAGTAGCGAATCCCGACATCACTTGAGTCAGAACGTCGCACAATCGATAACGAACCGATAGCGAACGTCGCCCTTGATCATGCGTTCGTAGGCTTCGTTGATCTTGTCGATGGAAATCAGTTCGATGTCGGAGGCGACGTCGTGTTCGGCGCAGAAGTCGAGCATTTCCTGCGTCTCGCGAATGCCACCGATCAGTGAACCGACCAGCCGGCGTCGACCCATGATCAGGGGCCCGGCCGAGAGCGGCGTCGGCTGATCGGGCATGCCGACCAGAATCATCGTGCCATCGCGCTTCAACAGGCCGAGGTAGGCGTTGTAGTCATGCGCAGCGGCAACGGTGTCGAGGATGAAATCGAATTGGCCGGCCAATTTCTTGAACGTGGCCTTGTCCGAGGTGGCAGCAAAATCATCGGCGCCGAGCTTCAGGGCATCGTCGCGCTTCGATGGCGAGGTACTCAACACGGTGACCCTGGCACCCATGGCGTGTGCGATCTTGACGCCCATGTGGCCGAGTCCGCCAAGACCGACCACGGCAACACGGTCGCCCGCCTTGACACCGAAATGTCGCAAAGGTGAATAGGTGGTGATGCCGGCGCACAACAAGGGTGCGGCGCGATCCAGCGGGATCGAATCCGGCACGCGCAGCACGTAATCCTCGTTGACCACGATACGCGTCGAGTAGCCCCCATAGGTCGGCTGTTGGGTGCCGCGCTCAAGACTGTTGTAGGTGGCGGTCATGCCGCTCGAACAGAACTGTTCCTCACCTTCCTTGCAGGCCGAGCATTCTCGACAGGAATCGACGAAACAGCCGACACCGACCCGGTCGCCCGGTTTGAATTTCGTCACCGCGCTACCGACTGCGCCCACTTCACCGACGATCTCGTGACCCGGCACCATCGGAAAGATGCCGCCTCCCCATTCGGCGCGCGCCTGATGGATATCCGAATGACAGACGCCGCAATAGCGGATCTCAATCTGCACTTCATGCGCACCGGGCGCACGCCGCTCGATGGTCCATGGCGTGAGTGCGGCTTTGGCTTCAATGGCTGCGTAGGCGGGAGTCGACATGGGTGATTCCTTGTAGTGGGGCTATTGAGATCCTGTCGACGCCCGCAGAATCAAGCCCCGGGCGGCAAACTCATAGATAGGGGTTGATCCATTCCTTGAGCGCCTGCTCGCTGAAGTTGCCCATGCGCGTCGCCAACAGGCGGCCGTCGCGGCTGATCAGCGCTGTGTATGGCAACACACTCTGGGTATTGCCGAAATGCAGGGAAACGTCGAGCGGATCTTCGGGGGCGTTGATCAGAATCGGGTAGGCCACCGGATTCTGCTTGAGAAACCCGAGCGCATCCGTCGCTGGTTCGGCGGCCACACCGATGACTTCGACATGCCGGGATGCATAGCGAGCGCGCATCGCATCAAGCATCGGCATCTCCTCTCGACACGGACCGCACCAGCTTGCCCAGAAATTCAGCACAACCAGCTTGCCGCTCCATTCGGACAATTGACGCGACTTGCCATCGCGATCCGGCAAACGGATCTCACCGATTGGTTGGCCAATGTCGAGCACCGGAACCCTGGACGTTGCAGATTGCGTGGAAGTCACGGCAGGTGACGCTGATGGACGCAACAGCGCGCTCAAGCCGAGGCCAAGCCCGGCACTGGCCAGAGCGAGCAGTACGATAAAGACGTTGGTGCGATTGAACATGGATTCGATTCGGATTCCGGTCGATGGGTAGTCGTCGCAAGTTTTTGTCGGCTCAGAGGGTGCCAGGCGACAAGGCATCCTCGACAATCGCCTCGGTCAACACGGTTGGCAATACCTTGCCGTTGCCCTGGTCGCCGTGGAAGACCACATACAACGGTACACCGACAGCACCATGTGCCTGCAGAAACGCGGTGATCTCCGGATCGACATTGGTCCAGTCGCCCTTCATGTAGATGGCATTGGATTGCTTCATCAGCTCCTCGAAATGATCGGTGCCGAGGACGCTCTTCTCATTCGCCTTGCAGGTCACGCACCAATCGGCCGTCATGTTGACGAAAACGGTGCGTCCGTCAGCGCGCAATGCGGCCAGTTTGTCTTTCGAATAGGCGATGGATGATTCCGCCATGTCGAGGGATTTCGGTGGCAAATCCAGACGCGCGATCATCCACACCGGAACCAGCGACGCGATCAAGACGATGACGGCGAGCACGCGCGCGATGGGCTTGTCTGCGCGGCGGCTACGCTCGATCCACCACAGTGCCAGCGCCAGCACGACGGCGCCGACGAGGACCAGGCCGATCGCATCGACACCGCGCTGTTTGCCGAGCACCCAGACCAGCCAGACCGCAGTCAGATACATCGGGAAGGCCAGCACTTGCTTGAAGGTCTCCATCCATGCGCCGGGTTTCGGCAGGCGCGAGGCCAGCGCCGGAATAAAGCCGACCAGCAGGAACGGCAAGGCCAGTCCGAGACCGAGAGCAAGGAAGATCAGCAAGGCAACGATCGAGGACGATGCAAATGCGAACACCAGTGCCGGGCCCATGAATGGTGCCGTGCAGGGACTGGCGACGATGCAGGCAAGCACGCCGGTAAAGAAGTCACCAGCCGGCCCGGATTTCGAAGCCAGGCCCTGACCGGTCCCGGCGAGACTGGCGCCGATCGTGAACACTCCGGACAGGCTCAAGCCGACAGCGAGCAACACGTAAATGAGAATCGCGACAAAGCCCGGCTGCTGAAGCTGGAAACCCCAGCCGAGCGCTTGCCCTGCAGCGCGCAATGCAATGACGAGCAAGCCGAGCACGGCGAACGAAACGAGCACGCCGAGCGTGTACCAGATGGCATGGCTGCGCGCCTTTGCCAGGCTCTCGCCGCTCTGGGCCAGACCAATGACCTTGAATGACAACACCGGCAATACGCAGGGCATCAGATTGAGAATGATGCCGCCGAGGAAAGCGAACAGCAGCGCCCCAAGCACACCGACGCCGCTGACAACAGGCGGTGTCGAACGCAGCGCGTTCTCCGCCGACGCGTCGGCAGCAGTGGAATCAAATATCGATTTTGTCGCCGGCACGAAGGCCTTGGCCGCCGCAGCCAGCTCTTCGGCGCTGGCCGGATCGAGATCGACCGCGACCGTGCGCTGCATGACCGGATAGCAGATGCCGTTTTCCTTGCAGCCCTGGAACTCGCCCTGCAACTGGATGGTCTGCGCCTCGCCATCGGCGCGGCGGACGGAGACGGGCAGTTCGACCTGGTTGTAGTAGACAACAACCGTGCCGAAGTGCTCGTCGGTGTGATCGACACCGGCCGGCCATTGCGGCGCGCCGACTTCGACGTCGCGCCCATCGACAACGCTGACCTGACTTCTGTCGCGATACAGGTAATAGCCCTTCGGCATGGTCCAGCGTGCGAGGATCTCGGTCGGGCTCATCTCGATCGCTTCGAACACGAAAGCCTGCTCGGGTGGCAAGGCCTCATCTGAATCGAGCGTGTCAACCGTCGATCCGAAGGCGAAGCCGCCGCTGAGCTTTTCCGCCAACGGGCTGGCCGCTGGCGCAGCAGCGATTGCTTCACGCTTGAGTGAGAGCTTCACCGGATGCGGCGGGTAGCAGATTTTTGGCTCGGTCTCGTGACAACCCTGCACGGTGATCGTCACATCGACCGTCGGTGCCGATGCATCGGCGAGGGTGAACGGCAGGCTCGCCTCCACACTATCGTGGTAGATCTCGACGTCGCCGAAGAATTCGTCGTGCTCCTCGATGCCCTTGGGCAGATCGAGCGTGCCGAGGGTCAGGCCAGGCTGACTGGTCTTGGCCTTGATCCGGCCCTTGTACAGGTAATAGTCCTTGGCGATCGTCCAATGCAGGGCGATCCGATCCGGCCCGGCCAGCTCGGCCTTGAGCACGTAGGCCTGGTCGACCGGCAGCAATCCATCCTGCTCCTGCGCATGGCCGGTGGTGAAAGCAAACAGCGAGAGCAGCACGGCGAACAGATAGCGGGACAAGGGAAAACTCCGGATTGAATGGGTGGGCAGCAGCCCGAAATGGGTCACGATCCCCCAACTTGATCTTCGACCCAGGCCGCGTAGGGCGCATGGGCGACGCTGACATCGACCCCAATTATCTCGGGCAGTTCATATGGATGCAGTTCGAGCAGTCGCGCAGCCATGGCCGGATAGCGCTCGCGCGTGGTCTTGATCAACATCAGCACTTCCTCATCAGCATGCGCCTCGCCCTGCCAGCGATAGGTCGAGCGCATGCCCGGCAACACTGAAACACAAGCGGCCAGGCGCTCCTCGACCAGGGTCTTGGCGATCGTTTCGGCACTGCCATCGGCGGCGCAACTGCAATGGACTATGACGGTGGAAATATCAGGCTGCCTCAGGAAGGATTGAATTGTCCCGTAGAAGCGCCTTCAGGCGTATCTACAAAATCAACGTCACCGCAACGCATGCGCCGCGCACCAACACTCAACCGGCAATCTGCGCGTTTCCTTTCATCGGCAAACTCATCGGAGTCCGCAATTCGGACTCCGATGATTTTCGATCAATGCACGGTCGGCGGAGCCGGCGAATCGAATCCGTCGGCAAAAATCAGATTGTTGTCCAGCGGCTCGCAGACTGCCGGGTTGCTCGATTCGAACAAGGCACGTGTAGCCCATTCCGGGTGATCGATAAACGGATTGCGGTTGCCCTGGAAGGTCTGGATCACGCCATTGCGAGCAACTTCCTCGGCGTCCGGCGGATCACTGGCGCTCCAGGCCAGCAGATCGGTGAGCAAGCCCATGTACGCCGGCACGTTGTAGTTGCTGCTGCCGACAATCAGGCTGCGGTTGTCGGTCAGCTCAAGATTCGGTTCGCTCTGTCCGCTGGTTGGATCAGTACCGCCCTCGTAGCGAATTGCCATGTACATCACGGCGCGGGCCACGTCCCCCTTGCGATGGGCCCAGGTCTGGAACGTGTTGTTGTTGAACCAGTTCGAGTTGCCCGGGTAGGTGCCGGTGCCACCGCCAAATCCGAAATTGAATTCCGTGGCGCGCTCGGCGCAACTGGCCTGGACCGTACAGTCGCCGTATGGGCTGTTGCTGCGATCCGAGTTGTAGCCGGTGTCGGACAAATAGAGCATGTGCGTATCGGTGTACGGCGCATTGGGCAGGCCGAGGTTGCCGGTCTGGCTCGGGAAGCCCAGCGAATTCGGCCAGGTGTGCTCGCGGTTGTAGGTAACCCCGCCACCGCTGCCGGCGCGATCACTGATTGCGGTGTACAGGCGGTTCTTGTAGACATCAAGGATCTGGCTCGGATTGTTCGGATTGGCCTGTGCCGTTTCAAGGATCGTCCACGTGTTCGTGCCCGAGCCGCTGTATGGATAAGCGGTATGGCCGCGGATCAGCAGATGCAGGCTGCAACGCAGTTGCTCGGCGCTGCTGGTATTCACCGAATCGTAGTAGCCGCTGTCATCGCCGCTGGAAACCGTGAAATGGATCGTCACCGATTGATCCATCGGAATGTCATTGGCATTGCGCACATTGGCGGCGTTGATCGTGAATTCGCACACGCCATCGGCCGGCAGCAGAGTCGCCGGAGTCAGGGTGCGGGTCGAGCCGGTTCCGGATTCTCCGAGAACGATCGGATTTGAATCACAGACCAATGCGAAAGCACCCGCCGTCGTGGTTACCGCTTCGCTGAAATTGACCCGCACATCGCTGGCCAGCGGCACATGGGTCGCATTGTCGGCCGGCTGGGTCGAGACCACGGTTGGCGGCGGCACGCTGCTTGGATCGAAGGTAGTGAACGTGACCACCACGTTGCTGGTCATCGGGTCAGGCGTTCCATCCTGATCGACCACGCCACCGGCAAGAATGGTCCAGGTGCAGGTTTCGTTCCCGGCAAATGACACAGACGGAGTCAGTGTGAAACTTGTCGGCCCACCGCTGAGCGTTGCCGCGTGCGTACCCGAGATCGTGCAACTGATGCTGGTCCACGGATCCGTCAAGGTCACCGCTTCACTGAAAGTGATGGCGAGGCTGGCGGCCAGTGCAACATCGACAGCGTTGTCGGCCGGGTTGGTGCTGACCACGGTCGGCGGCACATCGACCGGCGGGTCACCGGCGACCGCAAAGCTGATGTTGTCGATGGCCAGACCGTCATCGGCACCGCTGATGTTGAGATCGGTCCAACGCACCCAGATCGTCGCATCGGCAGCAAGATTGAGTCCGCTGATCGAGACGCTGATCGCCGTGCGGTTGGCAGCGGCATTGCCATCGAGCGCGCCAGTGGGGCCGGTTGTTGTCGGTGACGAAAAATTGAGTGCCGGAAGCGCTGTCCAGTTTGCCGCGGGATCGGCGAGCGAAAGCGCGTCGACGCTGTACTCGAACAGCAAGGTTTCGGCGCGACCGGTGGCTCCGAGCCGCCATTGTTCGCCGGTGTAGGCAACCGCGATTTCACTCAGGGCCTGGCCGCTGTCATTGCGTAGTTGCGCGCCAATCTGTGAGACCAGCGAATTCGAAGCCAGCGTGCCAAAAGCGCGTTCGCTGTTCACACCAAAGCTGTAGGTATCGCCCGAATTGGCCGAACCATTGCTTGCCGAGTAGGTCGCATTCGCGTTGCTGCCGGTTTCCTCCAGATACCAGCCATCAGGCAATACCGAACTCGTACCGCTGCTGGCCAGTGAATCGAAATCCTGCACCGCCGGCGTTCCGCCAACCAGTGGAACAACCTGGGCCACGGCGGCGCAGGAGAATACCGATAAAAGAACGACGGTGGCGCAGCGCGCGCCGAAATGCTGGCTCATGGTGGATTCCCGGATGGGCGCGCCCAAGGACGGGCGGCATCGCTCCCGATTATAGTCAAGGCAACGCTGGATAAGTGGCGCGAGGGAGTGCTGCGCTGCACATTGGATTGCATCGCTATTGAAAGCCCAAAGCCCAGCCCCATGTTCGTGGCACGCCAAACTAGACAGCCTGAGGACTTCCCCAGGCTTTTTTACGCGAGTAGAATTGGCACTCATTCGGGTAGAGTGCTAGCAGCCCGATAATTGTTCAATTAAATCAACCAGTTGAAGGAAAACCTATCATGGCACTTCGTCCCCTACACGATCGCGTCATCCTCAAGCGCCTGGAAGAAGAGAAAATCTCCGCCGGCGGCATCGTGATCCCTGACTCCGCCGCCGAGAAGCCCATCCGCGGCGAAGTTGTCGCTGCCGGCACCGGCAAAATCCTCGAAGACGGCAAGGTCCGTCCGATCGCCGTCAAGGTCGGCGACAAGGTCCTGTTCGGCAAGTACTCGGGCACCGAGGTCAAGGTCGACGGCGAGGAACTGCTGGTCATGCGCGAAGAAGACATCGTTGCGGTGATTGAGTAAGAGCGGGAGTTGGGAGTGGGGAGTAGGGAGTCGTAGAAGCGCATTGCCGCACCGACTACCGCCCCGAATCCCGAAACCAACGCTTTTGCTCTGAACCGAATCCCCAATCCCGAATATCGAATCACGGAGTTCCACCATGTCTGCAAAAGAAATCCGCTTCTCTGAAGATGCTCGCGCCCGCATGTTGCGCGGCGTCAACGCCCTGGCCAATGCGGTCAAGGCCACCCTCGGTCCGAAGGGCCGCAATGTCGTGCTCGAAAAGAGCTTCGGCGCACCGACCATCACCAAGGACGGCGTCTCCGTCGCCAAGGAAATCGAACTCGCCGACAAGTTCGAAAACATGGGTGCGCAGATGGTCAAGGAAGTCGCTTCGAAGACTTCCGACGTCGCTGGCGACGGCACCACCACCGCTACCGTTCTCGCCCAGGCGCTGATCCGTGACGGCATGAAGGCTGTTGCAGCCGGCATGAATCCGATGGATCTCAAGCGCGGCATCGACAAGGCCGTCATCACGGCTGTTGAGGAGCTGAAGAAGCTCTCCAAGCCGTCGGCGGATTCCAAGTCGATCGCCCAGGTCGGCACGATCTCGGCCAATGGCGACGAGCCGATCGGCAAGCTCATCGCCGAGGCGATGGACAAGGTTGGCAAGGAAGGCGTCATCACCGTTGAAGAAGGCTCCGGTCTCGACAACGAACTCGACATCGTCGAGGGCATGCAGTTTGATCGCGGTTACCTCTCCCCGTACTTCATCAACAACCAGGCCTCGCAGCAGGTTGAACTCGATGACCCGTACATCCTTCTTTATGACAAGAAGATCTCCAACGTCCGCGAATTGCTGCCGATCCTCGAAGGCGTGGCCAAGGCCGGCAAGCCGCTGTTGATCGTCGCCGAGGAAGTCGAAGGCGAAGCGCTGGCGACCCTCGTCGTCAACACGATCCGCGGCATCGTCAAGGTCGCAGCGGTCAAGGCACCGGGTTTCGGCGATCGTCGCAAGGCGATGCTCGAAGACATGGCCATCCTCAGCGGCGGTCAGGTGATTTCCGAGGAAGTTGGCCTGCAGCTCGAAAAGGCAACACTCAAGGATCTCGGTCGTGCCAAGAAGATCGTCATCACCAAGGAAAACACCACCCTGATCGACGGTGCCGGTGAAGCTGCCACGATCCAGTCGCGCATCAAGCAGATCAAGGCGCAGATCGAAGAGACCTCTTCGGACTACGACCGCGAGAAGCTGCAGGAACGCGTAGCCAAGCTGGCTGGCGGCGTTGCCGTCATCAAGGTCGGCGCGGCAACCGAAGTCGAGATGAAGGAAAAGAAGGCCCGCGTCGAAGACGCCCTGCACGCCACCCGCGCAGCCGTCGAAGAAGGCGTGGTCCCGGGCGGTGGTGTTGCCCTGATCCGTGCACTCGCTGGCCTGGTCAAGCTCAAGGGCGACAACGAAGAGCAGAACCACGGCATCCAGATCCTGCGTCGTGCGATGGAAGCGCCGCTGCGCGAGATCGTCACCAATGCTGGCGAAGAGCCGAGCGTGATCTTGAACAAGGTCGCCGAAGGCAAGGGCAACTACGGCTACAACGCAGCCACCGGTGAATACGGCGACATGGTCGAGATGGGCATCCTCGATCCGACCAAGGTCACCCGCACCGCGCTGCAGAACGCCGCCTCGATCGCTGGTCTGATGATCACCACCGAAGCCATGGTCGCCGAAGCGCCGAAGAAGGAAGAAGCGCACAGCCACGGTGGTGGCGGTGACATGGGCGGTATGGGTGGCATGGGCGGCATGGGCTTCTAAGAAGCTACTCCTGCGATCCTCGGTGATCGCGAGAATCAAAAGGCGGTCATCCGTGGCCGCGCTTCTCAAGTTCAGCTCCACCCTGTTCCTGTTACAAGAAAAGCCCCGCAGCGATGCGGGGCTTTTTTGTGCCGCCAATCCACTCACGCAGAATTGGCAAAAATGCGCGCTGCCTTGTAGATTTCGATTGTTCCGATGATTTCAAAGGTGGATTCGATGACAGGACGTTGCACAAACTCTCTTCTCGCGCATCTGGCAGCCTGCGCACTTTTGTTGTTCTCGCCCTGCAGTCAGGCCAGCATCGTCTCGGAAATCAATCCGCCGCCGACAACCGCCATCGAAATAGCCCAGCATCAGATCAATATTGCCAGCGGCCTGTCGCAGAACGGCCAATCGGAGCGGGCAGCGATCGAGTTCGATCGAGCTATCCAGTCGCCAGCATTCGCACAGCTTTCCGAGGTCTACCAACACTTCGCTTGGTTCGAGGCCGGCAACGTCGCCCTCGACATGAAGAAGATGGAACTCGCGCAAGACCTGTTGAAACGCGCCAGCCAATCCAGCCAGGCCGGCAGTCAGGACTGGCACAACCGCTTGTATGCGTCGTTCGCCCTGCACGACTACATCGACAGCGCAGATTGCATAACGACGATTGCCCGGCGCTGGCCGGAAACGCTCGATCAGATCAACTCGCCGGCAATCTACGCGATCAATCGCGAACTCCCTGATGAGCCGGGCCAAACGACCATTCTGTTCGATTTCCTCGAAAGTCTTTTTGACGCCAACTGGACCGCCAGGGGCGCGCAACCGAACGGGTTCTGGGTGGATTTGACGCGGCTCCTGCTCGAGCGCGACCAACTCGACAAGGCGATTCGTGCGGCGAAACGTATCGACTCGCCACTCATGGTGCTGGCTCTGCGTGTCGACAAGCGCTTCGATCCGGTCACCCGCGGACGACTGGCGGAATTCGACCTGGATCAGGTTGCAATCGCATCCGTCGCCCAGGCCGAGAAGGCGGTCACCGCACAGCCAGATCTGCTGAGACCGATCCTGGTACTGCATGCGCGGCTGATGAAATCTCGCCAATACGCCAGGGCGCTGGAAGTCTGTGATGGGGTGATTGCCCGAGTGGCCAATGGAAAAGGGGCCGACTTGTACAAGGATTTCGACAAGGAATACATCTGGATTCTCAACTCGCGCTCGGAAGCCCTGCAAGGACTCGGGCGCATGGATGACGCGGTCGCCGCACTCAGAACCGCAATCGACCTCCCGCAAGGCGATTCGGAAAACGTCAACCAGGCTCTGAATCTCGGCAATCTGCTTGCGTCGCTGAATCGGCCGCAAGAGGCGCTGGAAGCAGTCGCCAAACTCGGTGAGATGAGCGCCTTCGGCCGCATGCAACTGGAGAAACTGCAACATCTCGTGGCCATCGAGAATGCTGACGCGGTCGAGGCGAAGAAGCACCTCGACTATATGCGCGAGCATCGAACCGACGCGCTCTCGACGTTCCAGGACGCCCTGCTTGATGCCGGCCTGCTGGATGAGGCAACCCGCTTCGTGATCGAGCGATTGCAAAAGGAATCATCGCGTACGGATGCGCTGCTGAGCGTGCAGGACTATGCGCCCGTCGTACGCGCACCGCGAATCGCGATGCGCCACGCACGATTGCAGGAAATCCTCGCCCGCCCCGCCATCCTCGCCGAGGTGGACAAGGTTGGTCGAATCGAGCACGTCAACCTCGATTCGCAGTAGCGGCTTTCGAACTCGTCACCGTTCTGGCGCGGTTGCAACTGGATTCAGCGCAGCGTGCGACCGAGTTGATCGATGCCGTCTTGTAGCAGGTTGCCTTGCAGTACCGTTGCAAGTCGCTCCCATCATCTTCGAGAACGAGTGGCAAAGCTTGCGCACGCGCAAGAGCCGCCCGGGTCGCTACCTCGTCGGCGTCAAGGTCGTCGACATTTTCGGCAACGACACGATGACCCTGGTGCCGGTCAATGTGGGCTGATCAAGCAGGGGTCAGAAGTCGATCAAAAAATTCCCATTGCCAGCCCTTCGGCGAGCAGCGCTCCCAGTTCACTGCCGCGGGCGAGGTCTGCTGTGCCGAGCTTTTTCGGCGCGAGGATCGCTTCGCGGGTCTGCGCGTCGGTGTTGATGATGATGGCCGGGGCGACACGTTGCAGGCGCAGGCCTTGTGCGATGCGGTCGAGCTGGCGTTGTGCGCCTTCGCCGTCGGAGCCGGCACAGATAATCGTGGCAAAGGCCTTGCCGTTGCAGCGGTCGAGCAGATCGTAGTAGCTGCGATCGAGGAATTCCTTCATCGCCCCGGACAGGCTGGCGAGGTTTTCCGGAGCGGCGAACAGTAACGCATCGGCCGCCATCACATCGGCCGCCGATGCCTGTTCGGCAGGCAACGCGTTCACCCGCACGCCCTCCACGGCCGCCGCCGACTCGCGCGCAGCACCAACCATCTGTTCGGTTGCGCCGGTACGGCTATGCCAGACGATCAGCAGGGATTTCATTTGCAGGATCCTGAACTTGTCGCCAGCGCACCGTCAGCGGGTTGCATGCGATGGTGGACGTGTCGACGATGAATACGCTGGCATGGTCGCCTGCGTCGGCGGGGCACGCAAGGAGACGGAATCGCCTTCCCGCGGCACGTCGGAATCGCCGAGATGGTCAATTACCCCACGCGGCACAAAGTCGATCCGGTGACGCACGTGGTGCGGGCCGCTAGCAAGGTTCGCATTCCTTTTGTGCGCAGGGATCTCTTCAGACAAGGCTAGACTGACGTGCTCCCGGCAATAAAGGAGTTCTTCGAAAGGCGAGTACCAGGCCTGCCAGCCGTCTGAGTCATGATCGAAAACGTGGCGGAAAGTCGGGCGAAACCGGAGCCTGGCGGGATGCCGGATTACACAGTGAGCGTCAACGAATGCTCCCTGCACAAAAAAAGGAAAGTCATGCGCGTAGTGCTTCGTCGATTGTTGTGGTCCGTTTTCGCCCTTCTCGGCGTCTATCTGATTGCCGGGAACCTGTTCCTCAACACGCCGATCGGGCCGTGGGCGATCAATCACAAACCCGACAAATTCCAGTTGCACTGGAGCCAGGGGATCACCTGGTGGCCGGGCTACGCGAAGCTGTGGAATGTCGAAGCACAGGGTCATGTGCGTCATGTGCAGTGGAGCGCCAAGACGCCCCGTGGCAGCGCGCGGATTGCGTTGTTGCCGTTGCTTTCGCGTGAACTGCGCATGCCGTGGATCGAAGCCGGCGTGGTGCAAGGCACGGTCCAGCGCGTGGCACTCGACATGTTGCCGCCGCCGGCGCGGCCGAAAGGCTGGACGATTCGTCTTGACCGCATCCACACCGCGCAGATCGAACACGCCCGGGTGCTCGGTTTCGATATCGACATGCAAGGTGGCGCCAGCTTTGGCATGGTCAAGCAGATGCGCGGCGGGCCATGGCAGATCCTGCCGTCGACGTTCGACCTCAAGGCGATGCGTGCCAGCCGCGACGGGCGCGAATTCCTGCGCAACGGCAGCGTATCGGGCCGCTTCGAAATTGACTCGCATCGTCGTGAAGAGGCGTCCGGCCTGGCAACACTCGGATTGACCGATGCCGCGCTGCGCGTGCAAGGCGAGCTTGCCGGCATGAGCCTCAATGTCGATTCCTCCGGACACTGGACGCCTGGCTTTGCCAGGGACGATTTGCAGGGAAGACTGGATCTTGATCTGCACTGGCAACGCGGCTGGTTTGCCAATGGCGGAAAGTTTGAGATCGAGGTGCCGATGCAAGTCACCTCGGCCGCTGAACAAGTGATTGCCGAAGCCAGCCTGCACACGCGATTCGAAGCGGACGGCATGCATCTGGATCTCGATGTACCCGCCACTCCGAAGCACCCCGGCTCGATCCACGCAAACTTGTTCTATGCACAAACCGATGCCACGCTGCCGGCGGATGCCAAGGCGGCACTGGCCAGGCTCTCCGGAACGCTGGCACTGAACTGGCGGTTCGCCTCGCTGGACTGGCTGGGGCAGGCGCTGGTCAAGGCGCCGTGGTTGAGCCTTGCCGGTTCCGGTCAGGTGGATGCCGATGTGCGCATCGAGGCTGGCCAATTGCAGCCGGGCAGTCGCGTCGACGTGCCACAAATTGATCTGGTCGCGACCGTTGCCGAGCATGTCTTTCGCGGCTCCGCACGTGCCCGTGGCGTGCTCGAGGATTCGGCGAATGGCAAGCTGGCCAGGGTCGATCTCGATCTGGCCCGGTTTGATGCGGCTGCACTTGCCGAACCGGACAAGGTGCTGGCCTCGGGCCGCGATCTGGCGATCCGCTTCGAATCCGATGAAGACCTCGGCAAGCTACGCGAATCAATGAAGGCCAGCTTGCGCTTCAAGGGCGCGGCGGTACCGGATCTCAAGGCGATCAACAGCTATCTGCCGACCGATGCCGTACGCATTAGCGGCGGCTCGGCGACGCTGGATGGCGATCTCAGTCTCGATGGCAACGGACAAATCAGCACGGGTCGTGTGCTCGTCAATGCGCGAAAAGCCGGTGCCAGGCTGGGGCAGATTTCACTGCGCAGCGATTTCGATCTTGATGCGCGCATTGGCGGCAGCAAACTCGCCACGCGTCATTTCGATCTCGACAACAGCACCCTGAAGTTGCGCAATGTGAGCGTGATCGACAAGGGTCGCACGCAAGGCGAATCGTGGTGGGCCAACCTGACCCTGAAGCGCGCCCAGGTCGAAGCACGCAAACCGCTGCGGATCAATGCAAAAGTGAATGTGGAGATGCAGAACGTCGGATTGCTGCTCGCACTGTTCACCCGCCATAGCGACTATCCGCGCTGGGTGCTCAAGCTGGCCGATGCCGGATCACTGCGCGCAACCGGTGACATGCGCATGCTTGAGAAAACCCTGGTTTTCGATTCCGTCGAGGCGCGCAACGATCGTTTCGAAGTCAATGCGCGCATGCGCATGGCCAAGGCGGCAACGCAAGGCGATCTGCTGATTCGCTGGAAGCTGCTCAAGCTCGGTCTTGAGGTCGGCAAGGGCGCGCATCAGTTCCATCTGCGGCGTGCGGCCGAATGGTATTCGTCACAACCTCGGTTGATCCCATCGCAATGACACAACAGGATCGAATCAGCCCTTCGGGTCGAGCCGCGGCCCTTCCTGCGAACGCCGTGTTCTGTCGGCGCCGCCTCATCGGCGCGTTCAATCCAGTGTGAAAGGCGGCCGGGCCTGTGGCGCCGGCCGTTTTCATTTCAGCGCACGGTCACCGGGTTGCGCGTAATGGCAGTCTTGTCGATGACGAAGACCAGGTCGTACTCGCCCGCTTCAGCGGGTGCACGCAAGGCGACGGCGTCACCTTCAAGCGGGACGCTCACGTAGTCGAGATAGTCCAGCGTGTCGCGCTGGACGAAGCCGATCCAGTGGCTGCCATGATGAGGGCCTGCGAACTTGACCGTGATCTGCTCGCCTGTGGCCATGCTGACCGGCGCATCGAGTTTGGCGACGGCAGCCGTCACCTTGATCGGCTGCGAGGCGACGACTTTCTCGCGCTCGTTGAGCACATAGCGCAGTTCGTAGTCGCCGGCTTCCGTCGGTGCCATCAGCGTGCCCTCGGTTTTCGCACCCTGTGGACGGATGTAGTCGCGATACTGGGTTACATCGCTCCCGGCAGGCGCGAAACCGATCCAGTGCCCCGATCCTTCCGGACCGCTGGCCTTGATTGTGATGGTATCGCCAGCCATCGCCGTGGCAGGGCCGCTGACGCTGACGTCACTCGCCGTCACGGTGATCGGACGCGAGGCAATGATGCGTTCACGCTCGTTGAGTACGTAGCGCAACTCATACTCGCCGGGTTCGGCTGGCGGCATCAATTCAATTTCGCTGATGACACCAGTGGGGCGTGCGTAATTGAGGTAGGAAGTGATCGGGCTGCCTTTCGGAGCAAAACCAACCCAGTGGGCACTGCCAACCGGACCGCGTGCGGTGATCTTGACCTTGCTTCCGGCCGGCACGCTGTCGGCTGCCTCGATGCTGGCTTCGGCATCGCCGACGTCAAGCACGACACGCGCGAGCACGCTGTCCTTGCGGATCGGGCTGACATAGCGCAACTCCACCTTGCCGGCTTCGGCCGGTGCCCGCAGCGTGATGACACCCTTGTCGGCGGTCTTTTCCTTCTTGCCGACCACGACGTAGTCGAGATAGGCACCGTCTTTCGAGCCGACCGGTGCAAAGGTTACATAGTCGCCGTGATCAGCCGGACCACTCCAGCTGATCTCGACCTCACGGGTGATCGCCAGCGGGCCGTTTGCAGCCACGCTGGCCGTGGCCGGTGGCGGTTGCGGCTCAGTGCTGGCACTGACCGCACCTTCAATCGCAGCGCCGAGTTCATCGGCACTGCGCGCATTGAAGTAGCGCCCGCCGGTGTTCTCGGCAAGACAGCGCAACTGCGCCTGATGCTGCGGATCACTGACATCGAAACCGATCACATGTGCGGTGAAGTCGACACCGCTTTTCTCCAGTGCGGTGCCGACCGTGCACGGATCGAGGTTGCAGGTTTCCTCGCCATCGGAAACCAGGATGACGGTGGCTTTCTGCTCGGATGACTTGAGCACGCCGGCGGCATGCTGGACGGCTGCCGACAGCGGCGTCATGCCCTTGGCATTGAGGCTGTTGACCGTCGAAAGGAAGGCGGTCTTGTCGAGCGGACCCGGCTCGATCAGGGTTTCGATGTCGGTGCAGTCGCCCTTGCGCCGATGGCCGTAGGCAACCAGACCAATCGCGTTGTCCGCTTTCCAGTTGCCGAGTACGTCGGCGACGGTTTCGCGGGCAATCTCAACCTTGGTTTTGCCAGCGATCTGGCCCCACATCGATCCCGAAGCATCCAGTACAAGCATGATGTTTTCAGCGGCAAACGCCTGCGCTGCCGGTAGCACAAACAGAAACACGCAAACAATGACTTTCATGGCAACCCCTGTTGGAAGAAAGCGCATCGTAGTGGTATCGAATGATTCCGTCATGTGTGTTGATTCACACGCAAAATGCGTGGCGCTTCACGCTTTACCTCGTCGCATTCAATCGCCAGGCTTTTGCAACGAGGAGTTGGCGAAAGCGCCGATTCTTCGCTGGCCCGACAACGCCAATCGCCGTTCATGTTGCGCTGCGGCGTGGCAACTGTTGAAAAATCGTTATTATCGCGGCTTCAGGTGACAAGCCTCGTGGGGAGGGAGAACCCGTCGCAGCAGCAATGCTCGGCGGGTTTTTTTAGGGCAATCGGATTTGACTGTGGGGCAGGCGCTCGATCGCAACTCGGGGTTTTCGCAGTCGTTGGTGGAACTCAGAGGCGGCGAGTCGATCTGCGCAGCGGAATTCGTGTGGGAATGGATTGACATCAGGTATTGGGGCGGTTTGTCGTGTCGGTTCCTGTTTTCACTACGAACCGCCGCGTGGTGAGGTGGTGCACGAGTGCCATGACTCATCAAGTTCTGACACGTCGCCGGGCCCTACTCGTGAAGACGATGAACGATAGCTTGGCTACTGGAACCCATTCTGGAAAATCACATCTGCGGGACAGTTGCGGCCACCCGTGCCGCTGCACGGGTCGCTTACGGCGACGCCGACCATCGAAAACTCCTCTGCGTCGCCTATGACGTCTCCGTCGGAATCCCAGGAGTCAATCTTCGTGCCGATCACGCGCTCGAACCCGTCGATCAGTCCATCGCCTATAGGACCGCCAGGGAAACGAGGGGGATCGTTGTCGGAATAGGGATAGGCGTAGCCCAGCATCTTGTTGCTGCCGCTCGGATAGGCTGCCGTGTAGCCCACTGCCTCAAACGTCGTGCGCTCGCTTTCGAGGAACGTCGCACAGTCATCGTCCGCGACCTTGCACGCGCGATAGACTTTCTCGGCACCGGGCGGGATGCAGGCGGGCTCCACGGTACACGGCTGGTAGATGTAGCCTTGGATATTGCGCAGCTTGTACCCGTCCGCATACGCCTGCTCGATATGCACCGTCGTCGTGACCAGGATGAAATCGCGATTCGCAGTGTTGCAGCCTGGCGTCTGCGGCGTGCACCCGGCCGGATAGTTTCGTGACCGATCCATCTGGTAAAGAGGCACGAGTGCCGGCCATTCGGGGCGCGGCTTGTACTCCGTGGTCAGCACGTAGATCGCAGCGCGCGGTGCTGTCAGCGGCGTCGTGCCCGGCTCGGTGGGAAAACTGGCATAACCGGGCACAAACGAACCTTGAGGCTGATAGGCTGACTCTTGGTTGATGAGCAAGGCGAGCGCGCCTTGTGGCGACGTGGTATCGGCGTGATCCTTGGAGTTCGCGCTGTACATTCGAAACAGCGGTGTCGCGCGGTTCTTGACGATCCGCTCCTGAACTTTTCCGAGCATGCGGGCAGCTGCCGCCGCTGCGTCCGGCCGGCCATGCCCAAAGGTCTGCGTCCACGGCTGACCGTTCTGTGCTTCCACCGTGGTCTGCGCAAGAACCGTGCGAATGCCCACCACGTCCCCGAACTGAAGGACCGGCTTGCCCGCAATCACGAGAGGATTGATAGAGCGGAGAATGCCCACGATACCGGCGATCTGCGGCGCTGACATTGATGTTCCCGTGCATAGGCCCAACCCGTCGCCCATGGGAGTGCCATAGGAATCGCCGCACTCCGCGTCGGGAAAGTAGTCCTTGCCTGGATACACTGTCGAAAAAGCAGATTTCGCTGACGCCATCAATTCTTGTCGTGGCCCGCCGAGGTACTTCGTATAGTTGGAGCCACACTCTTGGCTGTTCGCCGGATTCGGACAGAACGTCGTGCTGCCCGGCGAGTCGTCCCACAAGGCGTGATTGCTATCGAAGCCTCCGGTCGCGATCACACTCGACTCCATTGCCGGAAACTGCAAGCGGTCGCGATGATTTCCCGACGATGCAACGATCACCGCACCTCGGAATTCCGCATGAGCCAACCCCAAGCACCATGGATCATTGAGATGCGTTGGACACCATTCTGTCTCCGGCGGTTGCGGCGATCGAGGAGCACCCAAGCTGAGATTGACAACTTGGGCACCTGTATCCGTCATGTGAGTGAGAGCAGGCTCGAGCGCTTCAGAGTTCGCGCGAAGGAGAACTTGCCCTGTAATGCAAACATTTCTGGCAATCTTCCACATCGCTATCCCGCAGTGCTTGCAGGTACCTCTGACACCGAGCCCACTGGCGCCATTTGCAGCCTGTAAGCCAGCCACATGGGTTCCATGTCCAGCTCGGGCAGGCTCGACGGCCGGAAGACCGTTGGGGTTGCACGGCGAGTTCACAGGCAACGGCATGGGCGTCACTTCGTTAACATCGGCGTCGTAGAAACCCGGCCCGTCTCCAAGATCAAGGGAAGACGCTGGAACGAAGTTCCCTCCAAGGTACTGACCCGTTGCCGAGAACTGTCGCAGTGCGGGATGCGCAACAGCCAAGCCTGAGTCGGCGCTTCCGATCATGGCATAGCCGCCCGCGAGCTCCCAGGCTGCGCCGATGTTCAGCGAATCCCAGCCATACTGCGTCGGCGTTCCCAGCAGGTTTGCTCCCACGGGTGCTGAATCTTCGATCCCGAATTCGACAAGTGATACAGATGAGAACTTGACTTCGAGTGATGGGTATGCGGCCACTACGTACGGGTCGGATCGAAGCGACTGAAGGGCTGCTTCATAGTCCACCTCAGCGGCATAGGCGACAACGACATATCGCTCAAGGCGCGCGCGCATGGATTCCGGATTGGCCTCCAGGTAGGCCAGGAAATCGCCAGACGCACGCAATGGTAGCAAATAGGTCACCCCCGCCGGCGGTATGGCGCTGAATGCTTCCAGGGGGCGGAGGTCCAGATGGGGGAGAGAAGTCGAGGTAGTGAACCAGTTCGTACGCGGTCGGAGCGCCGGGCTCAATTGACACAAGTACCTTGATGTGGCGATCCGGCTCCTGCGCATCACTGCACAACGGGAGCAGCGCAAGAAGCGGCATCACGATCAAGGAGACATGGCGTCGCCGCAGTCGGAATGCGGCGGCAGAGAACAAGGCGAGCGCAGCGGCCAGCGCTGCCATGGGGCCAATCGCTGGAAGCGGGACATTCGGCACTCCAGCGACGACAACCTGTAGCGTGGTTAGCGTTTCCGTGGTGCTGGTTCCGCCAAATGGAACATAGTGCCAATCGATCTGAAATGTGTAGGAACCAGCATCGAAAGAGCCGATGGAGAAGACGCTGGTGCCGACAGGAAGATTGCAATGAAACGGGTCTTCTTCGTGAACGCCTTCAAGCACGATACGAACTGTGTTTCCTGTGCGAATGACTTGCGCAGGCTCGTTCGAGAGGAAGCCGTCGCAAACACCCGAACGGACGCTGACAGACAGAGCCTGCCCTGCGACAGGATCAGCCGGCAAGATGACCGGCGGATCAACGAATGCATGAGCGATCTGCGCACATAAAGCAAGCATGAGGGCAGCCAAACTTTTGAAGTACACGCGTTTCATCTTCGTCTCCTTGATTGAGAGCGTGCCTACCCTACACATCACGGCGTCTCGTTTGTGCCTGGCTGCTCGAAGTACCCAGAATCGAGCAGCTTGACCAAGGTTGGGATATGCGCCCCATACTCGATGGTGCGCCGATGCATCCGCACAGGTCGACTCATCGAGTTCGCCGTCATGAACTCTACATAATTTCCGGCATCTGGAGTCCGAACGGGTTCGACCACCTGAACCGATCCCATCTTGCGCGCCTTGGGGTCGTAAAGCATGCGTGCGCGGATCACATCGAAGCTGTAGCCACGTCCCATGCGATTCATCCCCTTGGCCAGACTATTGACGGATTCAGTATAGGCATTGGTGATCGGTTGCTCGAAGTAGGAGAAGATTTCGTTCGACCAGTTTGTCATCGCGGAAAGCAAATCCTTGAACACTGATTTCTGCTCGGGCGATACGTTGCTGAGCCAAGTGGCGTAGGCTGCCTCCGCTGTCGGCCGACTCTGCTGATCCCAGATCGACAGGAATCCCTCTTTGATGGCGTGCGCCTCGCTGAGCTCCGGGAATCTCTGGAACCACTCGCGTAGCGTGGCCATCGATTCGGGTTTGAGGTCGTGTTGGCGGCGCAACAGCAGGAAGCGTTCGTCTTTAAGCTTGAGCCGCTGCCGCTCAGGCAAAGTCTTGCGCAGGCGCTTGCGCAGCTTCTCCAGGGCGTCGTTGGCCATGCGCTGGATATGGAAGCGATCCACGACGATGCGCGCCTGCGGCAGCGTGGCCTGAACCACTTGCCGATAGACGTGGTACATGTCCATCGCCACCCACTCGACCCGGTCCTTGTCGCGCAGCGTCTTGAAGTAGGCGAGCAGCTCCGGCTTTTTGCGGCTCTCCCGCATGTCGAACAGGGTATGGTGCTCAATGTTCGTGATCATGGCGCGATAGTCGCCGATGATCTTGATCTCGTCGATGCCAAGAATGCGCGGCGTCACGAAGCGAATCGTCGATTCCAGTTCCTCGACGTAATCTCCGAAAATCTGGCGAACTGTCTTCTCGTCCATTGCCACGCGGCGAGCGACGACGGCAAACGGCTCCCGGAAGCAGTTGGCTCGCACGTAGGCGATCAAGCGACTGGTGGCAAGCCGCTTGGCGTCCAAGTCTGGGATCGGATCGAACAGCGTCTTGCCGCAGTTCTGGCACCGATATCGCCTGCGGTTCACCGTGATCTGGACCGTCTTGCCGTGGATCGGCGTATCGCGATAGGTCTGCTCGTTGGTCCCGTGGCCGTACAGTCGGCCAGATCGGCAATCGGGACACGCCTTCGGGACCATCCGCCCCTCAGCGACGACGACGTACGCGTCGTCTTGCGAAGTAACCGATACCGTCTTGAGGCTAGACAACTGCAGCAGATCGGTCACGCGCAGCCCCACAGTGAAGTCCGAGATTTACTCTAACACATTCACTGACTGAGCCAACAGTAGAATCCGAAATAGAAAGCTAGATCGACATGCTGTTTGACGAGCAATCCCACAGCTCGATCCGGATACCCTTTTTTATTGCCTTGGATGGCATATATGCCGGCAATGCAGGACGAGTGCATCGATCAGGAGGTACGCCTCCATGGAGGGAGGCGGTAGAACCGCGTCGGGAACAAGCGGTCGAGAGGCCGCTCAAGCGCATCCTGCGCTCGCGGCATTCGCACATCCCTGTGCAGCACAACGCAGGACGACTGCATGGATGCTGGAGGTAGGGCAACGCAGGAGCAGTTGCCGAGCAATTGCTGGCGATTGCCATGGATGGCATGAATGCCAGCAATGCAGGACGACTGCATGGATGCAGGAGGTAGAGCAACGCAGGAGCAGTTGCCGAGCAATTGCTGGCGATTGCCATGGATGGCATGAATGCCAGCAATGCAG
>NZ_DASSYD010000083.1:0-14021 GCF_035703485.1 Dokdonella sp.
AAGGCCTGCGCTGGCGTGCAACTCGTCAAAGTTGACGATGATCGCGATGGTCAGCGAATTGACAACTTCCTGAGCGGTCGTTTGAAGGGCGTTCCGCGCAGTTTGATCTACCGGATCCTGCGCACCGGTCAGGTCAGGATCAATGGGCGCAGAGCCAAGCCTGACGTACGTCTGTGCGCTGGTGACGAGGTGCGTATCCCACCCGTTCGCGTGGCAGAGCGCGAGGATCCGGGCAAGCCGGCGGCGGGCCAGATGAGCCGGGTCGAAGATGCCATCGTGCATGAAGATCGCGAGTTTCTGGTTCTCAACAAGCCCAGCGGCGTCGCCAGCCATGGCGGCAGCGGCATCAGTTTTGGTGCGATCGAGCTATTGCGGGCGGCGCGACCGAGAGACACGCTGGAGCTCGTGCACCGGCTCGACCGGGATACCAGCGGTGTGCTCGTGTTTTCGCGCAAGCGCTCCGCCCTGACTGCGCTGCAGGCGGTAATCCGCGAGGGTCAGGCAACCAAGCGCTACATCGCCTTGCTCGAAGGCCAGTTGCCGAAGGCACGAATGACGGTCAATGAGCCCTTGCGCAAATCCGTTCTTCAAGGTGGCGAGCGCATGGTCCGCGTTGATCCGGCCGGCAAGGCCTCGGTGTCGCACTTGATCCAGCAACAGGCATTCGCCGAGGCGACCTTGTGTGAAATTGCCATTGAAACCGGTCGCACTCATCAGATTCGCGTACATACCGCGCATGTGGGTCATCCGGTCGCCGGTGATGAGAAGTATGGCGAACGTGGATTCAACCAGCGCATGCGTACGCTCGGTCTCAAGCGTCTGTTCTTGCACGCGATGCGTTTCGAGTTCGAGATCGGCGATCGCAGCTACAGTTTCACGGCACCCATGCCGGAGGATCTGCGCACGCTGGTCAGCAGGCTTGAGGGCCAGCGCTGAGTAGTGCGTGATCCAGCGGACGCGTGCCGATCAGAGAAAGAAGCGCGCACTGATTTCAGCCGAATGCAGCCATTGCGGCGGCAACGAACCTGCCAGCAGCAATCCGCTGAAGGCGTGGGCGACGATGTTGGCCAGCAGGGCACGATGCCGTTGCCAGTTCCAGATCCAGATCAGACCGGCGACGAAGGTCAGCTGCATGAGCATTGCGTTCGGGGTATGCAGCAGGGCGAAGACAAGTGCCGCACCGAGCAATGCGATCCGCGATGAACCACTCACGCGTTCGATCCGCTCGGCAACGATCACGCAAATCAGAAACTGCTGGACGGCGGCCCAGGCCAGATAGCGGAAGAGTCGTGGAAAGCCTGGCCAGGTGTTGGTGATGTGCCCGCCGGACAATTCCAGAATCAAGGCAATACTCAGGCCCAGGGACATCAACGCAACCCACCAGCCTCGCTTGAGGGTTCGCGCGCTGGGTTCAGCCGGGGCATCGCCAATCAACAGGCTCAGGGCGAACACGAGCGTCGCAACGCATGCGCCGAGCACAACCGGGCTGAGGTCGTCGCCGATGTAGCCGCCGATAATCATCACCATCGGCACGACGGTTGCTGCGAGCAATTCGAGGCCGGCACGCAGGCGCGGATCGATCGGTGGCTTGATTCGCAAAGCGACCAGCAAGGTGATGTAAACGCCGAGCAGCAGCCAGCGACTGCGTGACGTTTCTCCCGGCAATGGGGTGGCTTGCCAGGACAATGCCTGATTTGCGACCCGCTGAAAATCTCCGAGTGGAACAATCAAGGCATCCGGGATCGCGTCTCGAATCTGGTCGCGCGCCTGCAAGCTTTGTTCGACACGACTATCCAGCGGCAATTGCAGAATGGGCCAGGCTGTTGCTGCGGAATTTTCGGCAGCTCGGGTCAGGCCACGTTTGAAATCGATCTTGTTGCGCGGGTCGGGCAACAAGGGCATGGCGAGTTGATTCAACGACGCAGGATCCAGACGGACGTGGGTTTGTGCGCGCACGTTGTCTACCGTTGCCGTTGTTTGTGCCGGAAGTTCTAGGCTCAATCGCAACATCGCCGCACGTTTCGGTGCACTTGAAGGCTTGCCCTGGCAGGTCCATCCGATTGTGCGAATGTCGATATCGAGATTCGTCGACCCGGCGGTGAATGAGGTTTGCTGACTTCGACAGGTTTGCTCATGCAGAGATTCGCCGACGATCAACGCCAGTGAGCCGGCTTGTTCGGCATGCAGTGCGATGGCGAGTCGCGTGTACCGCGTCAGATCCATATCGGAGGCAAGGATCAGGCCGATCTGGATCGCTTGGCCCTGTGATCGCACCTGGAATCCGTCGCTGGTGAACGACGCGTCCTCGGTGCCGAAAGCGCGTCCGGCAATGATGTCCGCCGACGAGCGGGCAGACCATCGATGCGGAGTATCTGCATGAAGCAGTGCGCCGAGGGTGTCGATCGCGGACTGATCCAGATGCTCGCGCAATTGATGACGCGCGAGCATGTCGAGCATCACCAGGGAGAGCAGTGCGCAGGCCACGAAAAGCAGCCAACTGCTCGAGCTTCGCCATGTCGGCATGAACTTTCGGGCCTTGTCAGTTGCGCTCAATTAGATGGTCGACCTTGGCGGCGCAAATGAAATCGTTCAGCGAGAGTCCGCCGACATCATGCGTGGAAAAGTAAAGTGTGCAACTTGGGTAACTGACTTTCATGTCGGGGTGGTGATCCTCGACGTGAGCGATCCAGGCAACGGCATTGACGAATGCCATCGTCCGGTGAAAGTCATCGAATCGGAACTCCTTGCTTATTCCTTTTTGATCGTCGGCGAGCATCCAGCCAGACAGCAGATCAAGATGAGAGCGGGTTTGTTCGGTGGTCAAGGCATGTTCGCTGCCTTTACGCGGGCGGCACTGCATGCGAACCAGTTCATCGAGAGTCATCAGAGATTCCGGAATTCAGATAGTGATTGCGCATTATAGGGTTCGTGACGCATCGCCCGTGCAAGATTGAAGAACAAGGACTAGAATAGTCCTGATTCAATCAGGGTAAATGCAATGATCGACATGAGCACTACGGCTGTGGAGTATTTTCGCGGCCTGATCGAGAGTCAGGGCGTTGCGGGGCTAGGAATCCGTTTGCGCGCCGTGGCTCCCGGTACACCGCAAGGCGACTGCCAGCTTGAGTTCTGCGAGCCGGGTGACCGACGCGGTGACGAGTGGGAGATCGAATGCGATGGCTTCACCCTGTTCGTCGAAGCTGACAGTGCCGAGTTTCTCGATGGTGCAAATATCGATTTCAGCAAGGATTCGACCGGTGGCCAACTCTCGATCAAGGCGCCGAAACTGCGTGGAACGCCACCGGACGCTGATGCCAGTATCGTCGAACGGGTCCGCTATCTGATCGACGCAGAAGTCAACCCGAAACTGGCATCGCATGGCGGCCACGTCACCCTGCGCGAAATCACTGCCGACGGCATTGTCGTCCTGCAGTTTGGTGGCGGCTGCCATGGTTGCGGCATGTCCGAAGTCACGCTCAAGAATGGAATCGAAAAGACCCTTCGCGAGAAGATTCCCGAGGTTACCGGCGTGCGCGACATTACCGACCATGAAACGGGCAGCAAGCCCTACTACAGCCGCTAGCAGAAAGCAGAATCCCGGCGTGCGCCGGGATTTCAGGAGTTTCAGCAGGCTTCGAACTGAGGCGACTACTCGCCTTGCATGCGCCCGTAGAGGTCATCCAACTTGCCTGGCATCGCCGAAAAGTAGGCGGCCAGATTCTTGATGTCCTGATCGGTCAGATTCTCGGCATAGACGCCCATGATCGGATTGACCCGACCGCCATCGCGATATTCGTGCAGGGCGCGGGCCAGATAGTCGGCGTACTGACCGGCAAGGCGAGGATAGATCGGAGCGGTGGCATTGCCGTCAGCACCGTGGCAGGCCTGACAAGTCTCGGCGAGCTTCTTGGCGGCTTCCATATTGACCGGCTCTGCCGCGATGGCAGACACGCTGATGACAGCAAGGCTGAGCAGGCCAAGTCGGGCGATAATCTTGTTCGTATTCATCCCTCGACTCACTCCGCGCTGTTGATGCTGGAAAGGAAGGCGGCAATATCGTGGATATCCGCTTCGGTCAGGCTTTCGCCTTGCGCGCGCATCGTCGGATGACTGCGTCCGCCATTCTTGTACTCGGTCAGGGCCGCAACGATGTAGTCGTAGTTCTGACCAACGATGCGCGGAACATGATAATTCGGATAGGCGTTCTTCCAGCCTTCGATGCCATGGCATCCAGTACAGGTGTAGGCCTTGATGCGTCCTTCCGCGGGATCACCCTTGCTCTCTTGAGCAAATGCGGCGGTCGTGGAAAGTAGAACGAAAAGTAGCAGCAGCACTCGGGTCATCTCGAAGGTTCCAGATCCGGCTGGTTGAGGTAGAAGGTTGCGAGCGACCCAGTATAGCGATTTGCGCGATGAAGGTCAGCGTCCGAGACAACGCCAATCAATTGGCGCACTCATCACGACTTTCAGAAGGTCCGCCCGCCGTCCGGCGCGGCGAAGTGATGGCAGGTCGCCTTGTCAGGGCGCGCGATCTGACGGGCGAGCCTTCTGAATGTCAGCTGTTGCAATCAAAACAACTGGTTAGCCGAAGTCCGTCTGCATGCACTTGTTTGTTGCACTGGTTGAATGACGTCCAGTCCGTCTGCATCAGCGCGCCGCGATTTGCGCGCAGACCGATGTCGTGGCGATTGCGCCACCTGATCGGCCTTGCTTGGGTTTGACGCGCTGTCACAGCATCATGACTAGTGGCTCAAGACAGCCTTGGTGCAGCCGAATAGCCTTGCCGGATCGGATACCAGGCAGCCTTCGAAGTGCCTTGGTCGGCCTGTTTGGCGCATTCCGTTTTTCCTTTCGGGTGGCGAGTCCCACCGAATTTTGCGTTGTTGGTAAACCAATCACTCCGTCACCGTATCCAATCGGGTGGCTTGGGGTTCGTCTCAAGCTTGCTCATGTATAGTGTTATGGTCTACTATAACACCATGTCAACTCAGGGTTGCGTAATGCATTCATTTTTCAGCAGATTCTCGCCAGGTGCCGGCACATTCGCCATCCTGCTGGCCGTGGCCGTGCCTTTGCTTGCCTCCTGCAACAAGGAGGATGGCACGGCAAAGGCCGAGCAGGCAGCCGCGGATACGTCGGTTCCGGTTGAGGCCGTTGCGGTCAGCCGACGCTCGATCAGTGCCAGCTACACCGGGACTGCAACGCTTGAGCCAGAGAGCGAGGCGCAGGTTGCCGCGAAGATCAGCGGCGTATTGCTTGAGTTGATGGTCGAGGAAGGCGATCAGGTCAAGGCCGGTCAGGTGCTGGCCAGGCTCGATGACGAAAACCCACGACTCAATCTGGCCAAGGCACAGGCTTCCTTGCGCAAACTCGAAAACGACCATCGGCGCGCCAATGAAATGTTCGAGCGCAAGCTGCTCAGTGCCGAACAGAACGACAAGATTCGTTACGATCTGGAAACTCAGCGCGCGACATATGAGTTGGCCAAGCTGGAACTGTCCTACACGAAGATCACGGCCCCGATCAGTGGCGTGATTTCGCGACGCCTGGTCAAGGTAGGCAATTTCATCCAGGTCAATCAGGCTTTGTTCCAGATCGACAATTTCGATCCGCTGCTGGCCGTGCTCAATGTTCCCGAGCGTGAGCTCAACACCTTGCGCGCCGATCAGGTTGTGCACATGAGTGTGGATTCGATTGTCGGCCAGGTTTTCGATGGCCGCATCGAGCGCATCAGCCCGGTTGTCGATCCCGCTACCGGAACGTTTCGTGTGACCTGCGAGTTTCACGACAAGAGCGGGCGCCTGAAATCAGGCATGTTCGGCCGCCTGAAGATCATCTACGCGGAGCATGCGGATGTGCCGACGATTCCGCGCTCGGCCTTGATTGAGGAGGATGGCGAGACCGCCGTGTTTGTGGTGATTCCGGGTTCCGAAGCAGTTGTTGCCGGGAAGAAGCCGGGCAATGAAGGTTCCGTTGATCCAGCCACGAAACCGAAAAATGAAAAGAAGTCAGAAAAGGACAAGACGCCGATTCCAGCCTGGGTGGCCAAACGCCGCGTCATCAAGGTTGGCTACGGTGATGCCAACCATGTCGAGGTTCTCGATGGCTTGAGCGAGGGCGATCGGGTAATCACGCTGGGTCTTTCGGCCGTGCGCGACGGAACCGCCGTGCAGGTGCTGGAGGGCGTGCAGTGAATATCGTCGAGTTTGCGACACGCCGGCGCGTCACCGTCGGCATGACCACGCTGACCCTGGTGCTGTTTGGTCTGATCGCGCTGTCCGGCCTCAAGGTCAATCTGCTGCCCGATCTTTCCTATCCAACCCTGACCGTGCGCACCGAGCTTGAAGGCGCCGCGCCGATCGAGGTCGAGAATTTGATCAGCCAACCCGTCGAGGAAGCCCTCGGCGTGGTCAAGAATGTGCGCAAGATTCATTCGGTGTCGCGCACCGGCCAGTCCGATGTGATCCTCGAGTTCACCTGGGGCACGGATATGGAGCAGGCCAGCCTCGAGACGCGCGACAAGCTCGATATCCTGAGTTTGCCGCTGGAGGCGAAGAAGCCGATCCTGCTGCGTTTCAATCCGTCGACCGATCCGATCATCCGCCTCGGCCTCAGCGGCTCGGCCTCGGATGCCGGTTTCAACGAGGCAGAACTCAAGCAGTTGCGTCGCTTCGCCGATGACGAACTGAAGAAGCGTCTCGAACCGGTTGCCGGCGTCGCCGCAGTCAAGGTCGGCGGTGGCCTCGAAGACCAGATCAGCGTCTCCCTCGATCAGCAGAAGCTGGCCCAGCTCAACCTGACCGTCGATGACGTCGCCGCGCGCCTGCGCAACGAAAACGTCAATGTGTCGGCGGGCCGCATCGAGGAGGGCAGCCAGCGCTTCCTCGTGCGAACGATCAACCAGTTCTCCGATCTCGACCAGATGCGCGACATGCTGGTCAAGGTCGACAACGGCGTGCCAATCCGGCTCAAGGATGTCGCCGATGTCAGCCAGAGTTACAAGGAGCGCGAAGGCATCGTGCGCATCAATGGCCATGAGGCGATCGAGCTGGCCATCTACAAGGAGGGCGATGGCAATACCGTATCGGTGGCGAATGCCGTCAACGTAGCGCTGGAGAAACTGAAAAAGAGTCTTCCACCCGGAGCCAGCCTGACCACGATTGATGACCAGTCGATCTTCATCCAGCACTCGCTCGATGATGTGCGCAACGATGCACTGATTGGCGGCACCCTGGCCGTGCTGATGATTTTCTTCTTCCTCGGCCACGCGCGCAGCACGCTGATCATCTCGCTGTCGCTGCCGATCTCGCTGATCGCGACCTTCTTCTTCATGGGTCAGGCGGATCTCAGCCTCAATGTGATGTCGCTGGGTGGACTTGCCCTGGCCACCGGCATGGTCGTCGATGACTCGATTGTCGTGCTCGAGAACATCGCGCGATTACGCGACAAGGGCATGTCGATCATCGACGCGACGGTCAAGGGTGCCAGTGAAGTCAGCATGGCGGTGACCGCATCGACGCTGACCACGGTTGCGGTGTTTTTTCCGCTGGTTTTCGTCGAAGGCATCGCCGGCCAGTTGTTTCGTGATCAGTCGCTGACGATCACCTTCGCCATGCTGATTTCGCTGGTCGTGGCGATGACCCTGATCCCGATGATGGCCTCGCTCGAAGGCCGCTCGCCTCTGGCCTTTCGCGATGAGCCGGATCGCCAGCCGCGAGCCTTGCCGAAAAACAAGGTTGGACGATTCTTTTCTCGCGTATTCCGCGCCATCGGCGAGTTCCTGTTCCAGATCCTGCCGCGCGTGGTCTTCGCTCTGTTCCACTGGCTTGCGGTGGCCTTTGATCGCACCATCGGAGCTGTCCTGCGCTGGACCGGAAAGCGCGTGATCGGCGCCTATGATCGCTCGGCAGTTGTCTATCACCGCATGCTGCCCGGTGCGATGGATCGGCCGTGGCTGGTGCTCGGCGCGGCGGCGCTGGCCTTTGCGGTCAGCATCGCGATCATTCCGAGCCTCGGCATGAATCTGATTCCAAGCCTCGCCCAGGGCCGTTTCGAGACAACCATCAAGTTGCCGCCCGGTACGCCTCTGGCAGAGACCGATGCACTGGTCGAGCGCATTGAACTCCAGCATGCGCGCGATCCGCATATCGAATCGATCTACGGTGTCGCCGGTTCCGGCACGCGGCTTGACGCGACGCCGACCGAATCGGGAGAGAACATTGCGCGGTTGCTGGTCACCCTGAAACGCGGTTCGGGTGATCGCGAGGAAGCCGCGGCGATGCAATCCCTGCGCACGTCGCTGGCAACGCAGCCGGATATCCAGGTCAAGTTTGCGCGCCCGGCATTGTTCAGTTTTTCGACTCCACTGGAGATCGAGATCCGCGGCTACGATCTCGACGCGCTGACCGCCGCCGGGCAGAAGCTCGGCGGCTTGCTCGGACAATCCGACCGCTTCGCCGACATCAAGTCGACGGTCGAAGATGGTTATCCGGAAATACAGATCCGCTTCGATCAGGACCGTGCCGCCGCACTCGGCCTGACCACGCGACAGATCTCCGATGCCGTGGTCGGCAAGGTGCGTGGCGACGTTGCCACGCGCTACAACTTTCGCGACCGCAAGATCGATGTGCTCGCCCGCGTACGTGAATCGGATCGTGCGAGCGTCGACGATATTCGCAACCTGATCGTCAATCCCGGAGCCGACAGGCCGATTCGCCTGTCCGCCGTGGCCGAAGTCACCGCCAGCGAAGGACCGAGCGAAATTCATCGCGTCGATCAGGAGCGCGTGGCGATCATCTCGGCCAACCTGCGCCACGGCGATCTCGGCAGTGCCGTCGCCGAGGTCAAGTCGATCCTCGCGAAGACTCCGCTCGCCGCTGGCGTTTCCGTCCACATCGGCGGCCAGGGCGAGGAGATGAATGCCTCGACGCGCTCGATGCTGTTCGCCTTCGGTCTGGCGATCTTTCTGGTCTACCTGGTCATGGCCTCGCAGTTCGAATCACTGGTGCATCCGTTCGTGATCATGTTCTCGATTCCGCTGGCCCTGGTCGGTGCCGTGCTCGCCCTCAAGCTGACCGGCACACCGATCTCGGTGGTCGTCTTTATCGGCCTGATCATGCTCGCCGGCATCGTCGTCAAGAATGCGATCGTGCTGATTGACCGGGTCAACCAGTTGCGCGAAGAAGGCCACGCCAAGCGCGAAGCGATCATTCTCGCCGCCGAATCGCGCCTGCGCCCGATCGCGATGACGACGCTGGCGACTCTGCTCGGATTCCTGCCGCTGGCGATTGGCTGGGGCGAAGGCTCCGAAGTACGCTCGCCGATGGCGATCACGGTGATCGGCGGACTCGCCGTGTCGACCTTGCTGACCTTGATCGTGATTCCGATTGTTTACGAGTTGGTCGATCGCAAGCCGGACGGGTACTACGTTGAACGTGGGGCGCGCAAGGCACGGGGTGTTGATTCCGATGAACCGGATTCAGCGGCCGCGGAACTGAGCGGGGCGCGCCCATGAGCTCGTTGACGTGCTTGGGCCAATTCGCAGGAGCGCCTCCAGGCGCGTGGCTTGCCGACGGCGGGATTTCCCATCGCACGTCATCCCTGCGCACGCAGGGATCCAGTGACTTTTCTTGGTTTGCGTTTTCCGGCGCTTCGTGTGGAGACATCCTGTCTGTTTCCACTCGCCATCCATGGCGAGCGTCTTACTTTCTCTTGCGTGGCCAAGAGAAAGTAAGCAAAGAGAAGGCCACCCCACACTCGTGCCCTACGCACAGTCCCTGTGCTCCAGGTGCGCGAGGCCGCTCCGGGGTTCGCCGACAGTCCATCCCTGGACTGGCGTCGAACTGGCCCACATCGTGTGGGCCACCCTTCGGGCTTTTCCTCCGCAACCTCGCCGCGATCGAGGGGGCCCCGTTGAGCGCGCATCCTGCGCGCCAAATCAAAAGCCCCCTCATCCGCCCTCCGGGCACCTTCTCCCGCTGGGCGGGAGAAGGAAGATCAAGAACCAACAACACGAAAAGACATGCTTGCGGAGATCGGCTTCGTCTTTGCTGCGCAGGATGCGCAGTGGACGGGCCCCCTGAGCAGTGGCAATGGGACGAAGGAAAGGCCCGCAGGGTGGGCGCGAGGGATCGCGCCCAGTTCGCTGCCAGCACAAGGATGTGCTGTCAGCGAACCCCCGAAGTCCCGTTGCGGAGTCGGAGGACAGGAGTCCGTAGACCACTGCTTTGGGGTGCTCTTTCTTTTGGTTACTTTTCTTTGAGCACGCAAAGAAAAGTGACTCGCCCGCACGGGAGGCGGGTGAAAAAAGGCATGGATGCCACGCTTCGCAGGAGCGAGAAGAAGGGTCACTGGGCCCCCGCCTTCGCAGGGGCGACGGAATTTTCAGCTTGGAGGATGGTAAGCAGCACCACCACGATGAATAGACAACTGTCGGGAGACCTCCAATGACTCTCGCCGAACTCAGCCTCAAGCGTCCGGTCACGGCGATCATGTTCTTCGTATCGATGACCGTCATCGGCCTGCTTGCCGCATTCCGTTTGCCGCTGGAATACATGCCGGATATCGAAGCACCATTCCTGTTCATCAATCTCCCGTATCCGGGTTCTACGCCGGCGGAAATCGAGCGCACGATCGTGCGTCCGGTGGAGGAGGCATTGTCGACGCTGACCGGAATCCAGTCGATGAACTCGCAATCGCGCGCCGATGGCGGACAGTTGTTTCTCGAGTTCAAGTGGGGCCAGAACGTGGCTACCAAAGCGGTCGAGGCGCGCGACAAGATCGATGCCATCCGCGCCGATCTGCCGGATGACCTGCAACGCTTCTTCGTGCTCAAGTTTTCGACGTCCGATCAGCCGGTCATGCAGTTGCGTATCTCCAGCGATGGCGATCTTTCCAATTCCTATGAGTTGCTTGATCGCAAGTTGAAACGACCGCTGGAACGATTGCCGGGTGTGGCCAAGGTGTCGATCGAAGGCGTCGCCCCTCCCGAGGTGCAGATCGAGCTGTCGTCGGATCGACTAAGTGCGCACAACATCAATTTGAACGACCTCGCGCGGTTGCTGCGTGAAGCGAATTTCTCCACGTCGGCCGGACAGATCCACGACGGTGGCGTGCGCTATCGCGTGCAGCCGCTCGGTGAGTGGCGTTCGCTGGAGGAGATTCGCAATCTTGTACTGGACGACAGTGGATTGCGCCTCGGTGATATCGCCGATGTGCAATTGCGCCCGTCGATTCTTGACTACGAGCGGCGTCTCGACCAGCGCCCCGCAGTGGCGGTCGACATCAGTCGCGAGCGCAGTGCCAACCTGGTCGACGTCGGCCGTGCGGTTCTCGCCGAGGTCGACAAGATCTCGCGCGAACCCGAGATGAAGGGTCTGAGACTGTATTTCCTGCAGAACCAGGCCAAGGGTGTTACCGACTCGCTGCGTGAGCTCGGCAAGGCTGGCCTTGAAGGTACGCTGCTCTCGGTGCTGGTGCTGTTTTTCTTCCTGCGCGACTGGCGCGCGACAGCGATGGTTTCATTGGCCATTCCGATCTGTTTCGTGATGACGCTTGGCTGCATGTATTTTTTTGGCATCAGTCTCAACATCCTGTCGATGATGGGCTTGCTGCTGGCTGTCGGCATGCTTGTCGACAACGCCGTGGTCGCGGTTGAGAGCATCTATCAGTATCGCGAGCGCTATCCCGATCGGCCATGGTATGCAGCCGTCGAGGGCACCCGTGTGGTGGGTGCGGCGATTACCGCCGGTACGTTGACCAGCATCATCGTGTTCCTGCCGAATGTGTTTGGCGAGCGCACGCCAATTGCGATCTACCTGACCCAGGTGGCGGTATCGATGGCAATTGCGCATATCGCTTCGTGGTTGGTCGCGATCAGCCTGATTCCGATGTTGGCATCAAAGCTGCCGGCACCAAAGTTCATTGGCAGCGAGAACGCGATCACGCGCTTGCAGAAGCGCTATGGACGCTTTATCGACTGGACGCTGCGTCATCGTCGCAAGACCATGCTCGCGTTGCTCGGCTTGCTGCTGCTCAGCATCATTCCGATTACCCAGACCAAGTCCGACATGTTTCCTTCCGGCGACACGCGTGAGCTGCAATTGCGCTATGACCTCAACGGCAATTACCGCCTGCCGCAGCTTGAGCAGTCCATCGGCAGGATCGAGCAGTATCTGACCGACAACAAGGCCAAATTCGAGATACGCAACATCTACAGTTATTTCAACGAGCGCGGTGATGCGCAAACCAACATCCTGCTGACCGAAGATGACGATGCCAAGCGCACGGCCAGCGAGATCATGGATGACATCCGCAAGAACCTGCCCAAGCTGGCGATTGGTACGGTTGGCTTCGATCGCAACGGTGGCAATGACAATGGCATCAAACTGTCGCTGATCGGTGACTCCAATGAAACCTTGCACGAGCAATCCGACAGCGTGATCGCGCTGCTCAGTCGTATTCCGGGCTTGCATGATGTGCGTCTGGACGAGGGCGCGCAGGATCGGGAAGTGGCTGTGCACATCGACCGTGATCGGGCGCGCAATTACGGCTTCAGCGCCAATGATGTCGCCCAGTACGTGTCGATCGCCTTGCGCGGCACGCAGCTTCGCGATTTCCGTCGAGGCGATACGCAGATCCCGACCTGGTTGCGCTTCCAGAATGCCGATGCGCAAAGCATCAATGATCTGTCCGACTACAAGCTCCGCGCAGCCGATGGCAGTCAGATCCCGTTGATGGCGATGGTCGAGCTGCGCACGCAAGGTGCCGCATCAAGCATCCGCAGGCAGAACCGGCAAACCGCGCTGCCGATCCAGATCAACCTGGACAGCAAAACCACGCCCGATGAGGCCCGCGAACGGATCAAGGCGGCGATGGAGAAGGTCTCACTGCCGGCTGGCTATGGCTGGACCTTTGGCACCTCGTTCCGCAATGCCGACGAAACCGGCCAGCGCATGATGTTCAATCTGCTCATTGCCCTGGTGCTGGTCTATGTCGTCATGTGCGCGATGTTCGAATCGCTGATCTATCCGGCCGCGATCATGACCACCTTCATCTTCTCGGTCTTCGGCGTGTACTGGCTGTTCTGGATTACCGGTACAACGTTCTCGTTCATGGCCATGATCGGGATCCTGATCTTGATGGGTGTGGTCGTGAACAACGGCATCGTCATGCTCATGCACATCAACCAGCTGCGTCACGACGGCTTGCTGAGGACTCAGGCACTCATCCAGGGCAGCAAGGATCGATTGCGTCCGGTTCTGATGACGATGGGAACAGCGATTCTCGCCATGGTTCCGCTGTGCATCGGCACCGTGCAGGTTGGCGGTGACGGCCCGCCGTACTTCCCGATGGCCCGCGCGATTGTCGGTGGCCTGATGTTCTCGACCATCGTCACCTTGATGGCCTTGCCGGTGATCTATTCGCTTCTCGACGATGCGCGGGGATGGATTCGGAATGTCAGTCGGGATGGACGGGCGGGGAGGGTTTTGCGGCGGCGGCCGGTCGCTTCCTGATTCATTCTGTTCGTTGACTCGGCGCGGCGTGAGTTGACTCAAGCTACATTTGTATCGTCGCCCCTGCGAAGGCAGGGGTCCAGTGACCTTGTTTTGATCTCTACGCCGCTTCGCGGCGCGGCATCCCTGCCGGGATTTCACTCGCCTCCGGGCGAGCGCCCTACTTTCTCTTGAGTGGCCAAGAGAAAGTAGGCAAAGAGAAGGCCACCCCGATGCAGCGGTCTTCGGGCCTCCTGCCCTGCGACTGCGCAACGCGACTCCGGGGGTTCGCCGACAGTCCGTCCCTGGACTGACGCCGAACTGGCCCACTTCCTGTGGGCCACCCTGCGGGCTTTCCCTACGCCACGTTGCCGCTGCATAGGGGCCCCATTCACTGCGCATCCTGCGCAGCCAAGACAAAGCAGATTCCCGCGATCACTGCTATCTCGGCTTTTCTTTCCTTCTCCCGCCAATAGGGGAAGGTGGCCCACAGCGCGGATGTGCCGGCTTTGGCTTTGGCTTTGGCTTT
>NZ_DASSYD010000181.1:0-37799 GCF_035703485.1 Dokdonella sp.
GCCGACAGTCGGCCTGGATTGTCGGCGCGCTCATGCTGCCTTTGCTGCTCGCATTGCCGGCAATCTGGATGGCCCATGCCAACAACGAAGATCTGTTGCGTGCAGAGCTGCTCTTGCGTCAGACCGTTGATCGGCTCCGACAGTCAAACCAGGATATCAGCAGCCTGGATGGCGTGCGCTCGGAGATGCTCAATCGCTATCTGATCGAAGAGCAGCTTAACGAGAGTCGGCCGCGCCTGGTTCTACTCCTCACCATCCTTGGAGACCTTCCGGAGGATGTTCAACTCAGTTCGATCAGCGTCCACGGGAATGAGGTGAAGTTGTCCGGCTCATGCCGCCTGAATTCGGATTGCGCCGCGGCGATTGCCGTGCTCAAGAACTCGCAATTGGCGAACGTACGCGAAGTTGATGTGGCGCAAGCGGCCTCTCCGATTGCCGCCAGGAAGTTCGAGATTCATGCGGACTGCGGAAAGCTCGTTGGCAGCCAGACAGCGACTGCAACACCTGCGATCGCTGCGGCAACGAATCGACAGAACTCATCGTGAGCGGCGCGACGAAGCGCAGCACGCCGCACGGCTTCCGGTTCGGCCGGATCTGGGCCTTCGCGATTGGCGCATTGCTCGCTGTTCTGTGGCTGGGAATGCTATTGCGGGAACGCGGTGTTCTGGAGGCGCACGTGGCCTCGCTACAATCCGTGGCCAGAGGCCAGCAGGCCCTGTCGACCAATCACGACGCCATCAAGGGCCAACTTGAGTACGCAAGGCGGAAACTGGCGGAAACCCAGCGCAGGTTACCTGCAAGATTCGAGATGGACCGGATACAGGCCGAACTGAGTGATGTTTCAAGCCGCTGCGGATTGCAGCTCACAACGGAAGAGCCCAGTGCGGAAGTCGTTCGAGAATATTTCTCAAAAATCACAATAATCCTTTCAACAAGAAGTCCTTCGGGTCCGCTGTACTGCCTCATCGAAAACCTTTCGTCACAAGGGTTGATCAAGGATATTCGCTCATTGGAGGTGAAGACTTTGGATTCGGATGCGGATCAACTTGATGCGCGGCTCCAGGTAAACTACTACCGATATGTTGAGCACGATGGCGAAGATGATTCAACCGACCAATCGCAATGACATGACAGCTCATTCTGCCAGCCGTCTGCCGAGATATCTGTTGCTTGCAATGGTTTTGGTCTATCTGCTGGTACTTGCAGGCTTCTACGTATCCGCGTTCAATTTTCATGCGCCAGATGCCGAGAAGTTCGTGCAGCAAATGCGATCGCGGTTCGCAGGACCGCTGCAGCCCTTGCCGGCGCAAGCTGTCCAGATTCCCGCCGCGCTGACCATGAAGCGGGATCCGTTCTTGTCGATTCCTTGATCAACAGCTGCGGCAGCTGAAGTTCGAGATTCAAAGTCAAACATGCGTGATCCATGATCCAATCATGCTGCCGTGGCCCGGCACGGTAAAAGGCGCTGGTCATTCGTTGATAGCCGTTGTTCCGGAAGCAATATCTGTCCCGATACGTTGATACTGGTCATGCCAAGAAAAAAAGTTTCCAGCGGTGTTGTTCACTCCGTCCCGGAAGATCTGCGGAGCATCCTTGTTGAAGACGGCGCGGCGCTGGAGCGCTGGGAAGACATTACCCCGCTCGCGCGCAACGAGTGGATTTGCTGGGTTGAAGATGCGGTAAAAGCCGAAACGAGGCAGCGCCGATTGTCCCGGCTCCAGGAAGATCTCAAGGACGGAAAGCGTCGACCATGCTGCTGGCCGGGATGTCCTCATCGAGAGAAATCCGGGAAGGCTTCGTAGTCCCGAATGCGAACCGGAAACTGGAATCCGCCAGGGCCAGGGTTCGCTCCGATCGAAGCGCGAGTTCTCCAGGTTGGGCCTATTGTGAGCTGTGGTCGTGCGGCTTGAGGATGCGCTCCAGATCGATGCACATCATGTCTTCCGCAACGATGATCGGGCCGGTGTATGTCGCGCTGATCAGCGACTGGCTGGCTTTCAGCTGCGACTCGCTGCGCGGCATGATGTGGCTCAGTACCAATCGACCCACTTTCGCATCAGTCGCCAGCTTCGCGATTTCGCTGGGTCGGGCGTGCAGGTTGGCGGCGATCCTGTCGGCCTTTTCGGGAATGGCGTGATCCATGATAAGCACGTCGGCTGATTCGATCATTTTCGCGAATGCGGGATTGTTGCCGTTCTGGTCGCCGCTGAAGGCGATCTTGTGTCCGCCGGATTCGACCAGATAGCCAAGCGCGGGCACCGGCCCGTGGCGCACGCCGATGGCACTGACACGCAGCTCGTCGTTGTCGAGCACGATGACCGGCTTGTCTGAATCGTGCGCGACGGTTCGGGTTTTGAGCGGAAAGTAACCCGCGCCGTCAGTGAGGTAGCCGCTGAGGTATCGATACGCGCCTTGTGTGGGCCCGATCAGCGCGTTCAGGAAATCGTCGATGGCGGGAAAGGCCCCGGATGCGCTCGGCCCGACCAACTGCAGGTTTCGCTTGCGATCACTGAACCAGGCGCTTTTCAGATAAGCCGGTAGTTCGACCGAATGATCGACGTGCAGATGCGTCAGCAAGATGGCGTCGAGACTATCGACGTGTGCACCTGCCTCGCCAAACCGAGCGAACGTGCCGCCGCCGGCGTCGACCAGCAGCCTGGCCTCGCCCTTGATCCACACCAGGTAGCCAGAGCTTGCGCGGCTGCTGTTGGCAATGGGTCCGCCGGAGCCGAGGATCTGCACTGCGACATCGCCCTTGCAGCCCGCGACTGCCGGCGATGCCACGAGCAGCGATGCGACGAACAGCGGTACGAAAAAGCGGCTGATGGGCCGATGGCGCGTGTTCCGGATGAAAGTCGACATGACGAACTCTCCACGGCAGCAATGCTGGGCAGTCCAGCCTAGCGCACGTCGCATTAGTGGCCGCGCTCGTTGCGGTGGCGCGTGGCGGATACCTGACGATAGCGCTGTCCTTGCGCAGGAAAGCCTTGTTGCTCCTTGAGACTTCCGACGTCGGATAGACTCCCGGTATTCACCGAACGAGATTGATCAGGACATTGCCGGCTACATGAATGCAGCATCCCTCCAGCAGTTGAAGGCGCAAGCCATGCAGCTTCATCGGGCCGGTCAGCTTGATGCCGCGAAGACGCTCTACTTCGAAATTCTGCAGCGACAGCCCGGTAATGCCGATGCCTTGCACCTGTTCGGGCTGGTTTGTCATCAGCAGGGCGATCACGAGACGGCGGTTCGCTATATCAGCCAGGCGGTCGAGCAGGTGCCGGCTCAGCCGGTGTTGCGCAACAACCTCGGCGATGCCATGCACAAGGCCGGTGATCTGGCCGGGGCCATCGAACAGCTACGCCACGCGGTCGCCCTGCGTGCGGATTACGCCGGAGCGCACATGAACCTCGGTGCGGTGCTCGCCGAATCGGGGGATCACGATGAGGCGATGCGGCACAGCCTGGAAGCGACGCGGCTGGATCCGCAGCGGGCCGAGGCCTGGTTCAATCTCGGCCTGCTTCAACTTGATCATGTCTTGCTGGTGGAATCGGTTGCCTCGCTGCGCAAGGCGCTCGCGCTGCGTCCGGATTATTCGGCGGCGGCCAACAGTCTGTTGTACGTGCTCAATCTGACGCCGGGAATGGACCCGGCCGAAGTCGCGCAAGAGCACCGGCGTGTCGCCTCCGGATTGTTTGGGCGTATCCGTCGAGCGACAACATGGCCGAAGCCATCGGAAAGGATTCGCATCGGATACGTCTCGGGTGATTTCTGCGCGCACGCCGTCAACTACTTTTTCGAACCTGTTCTTGAGCATCAGGACAGCACACGGTTCGAGACTTTTTGCTACTCCGATGTGACGCAAGTGGATGCAGTGACCGAGCGCTTGCGCGGCCTGGCCCAGCATTGGCGTGATGTCGCTGGCTTGCCGGATGAGGCTCTTGCCGAACAGATTCGCGCCGATGCGATCGATATCCTTGTCGATCTCGCCGGTTACACGAAACACGGCCGCCTCGGCGTGTTCGCAGCGAAGCCCGCGCGCTGCCAGGTCAGCTATATCGGCTATCCGAATACAACCGGCTTGGAGGCCATGGATGCCCGCGTGGTTGATCACTGCACGGCACCGGCTGACGAGACACCCGTCGGTACAGAATCCCTGCTGCGACTGGCCAATGGCTTCGCCTGCTTTCGACCACCATCCCACGTACCGACAGTTACTGTTGCTCCCGTTTCTAGCAATGGCTTCATCACATTTGGAAGCCTGCACAAACTCGAAAAGCTGAATGCCGGGGTGATCGAAACCTGGGCGCAGATCCTTGCGCAGAATCCTGACAGTCGACTGCTGCTGGCACGGGATCAACTGGATAGCTGGCATCAGAACAGACTGACTGGCGTTTTCGCTGAATTCGGTATCGGCACCGAGCGGCTCGAAATGATCCATCTGACGGATCCGTCGCAAAGCTTCTTCGAGCTCTTCTCGCGCATGGACATCCTGCTTGATGCCTTCCCGTGGAGCGGGCACACGATCGCCTGTTGTGCGCTATGGATGGGCGTACCCGTTGTCACGTTGCGTGGCAACACGCACGCAGGGCGCATGGTCGCCAGTGTGCTCGAAGGACTCGGCTTGAGTGACTTGATCGCCGGTGATATCGAATCCTACCTCCGCGCTGCCAGCAACTTGTGTCGCGATCAAGCGCGAATCGCCACGCTTCGCGAAGAAGTTCGCCAGCGCATGCAGAGCTCGCCACTGCGCGATGAGGCAGGATTCACGAAGGCATTTGAATCTGCGATTCGCATGGCCTGAAAACTACTTCAGCGTGGCACCGAACCGGAAAAAATAGAATGTTTGGTATCATTTCTTTTTCTGCACAAGAAGTGTTTGCATGATGCATTGGGTTAATTCGTTAGCGCGGTCAGTGCGTGACCTCAAGCCTTGCGATTCTCTCAAGGGTTCACTGATTCATCATGAGTAGGCCTGTCCTTATCGTCCTCGCTCTGCTGGTTGCTGTGTTCGCAGTGGCTTACTGGCAATTTCTCGACAGGAAGCCGCCTGTGTCACTGGCCGCAGTCGCTCCGCCCATTTCGACGAAACACGTCGTGACACCTCCATCGACGCGGGTGGGCGCGCCAGGATCTGGCCAATCTCCGCAGTCGTTGTCTGTCGCTGACAATGATCGTCCATTTGTCGAGGTGCGGCCGGATCTTGAGCGGCGGGCGCGCGCGGGAGATGGACACGCCGCCTGGCGGCTCGGCATGGCGCTGGCCAATTGCAATGGTTATGTGCCGATTTCGGATGAGGGGATTGAAAGTTCGGTGATTGACACCTTTGCAAGAGGAATCACCGTCAGAGGTTCCACGCCGGCAGCGATGCTGCAGAAGCTCAAGCTCGCTGCAGCTCAGAAGCGACGCGATTGCAGGAATGTCTCTGGCCTCGCTGAAAGCGATTTCAACAACGAGGCCAACAAGAAGGCGCTTTACTGGATGGAGCTGGGCGCATCACTGGGCAATGCTGATGCACAAGCAATGTATGCGACGCTTGCTTTCGCGCAGTTTGATGGGCGCAATGCTTTGGCCGATGCGGAACAGATTCGGCAACGCAAGCGACTTGCCCTGGAATACCTGGAGCGATCACTTGCGCAGGGCGATGCATTTGCACTGCTGCAACTTTCCAAACAACACACTGAGGGTCTGCTATTCCCCGCGGATGCGGAGGTTGGATACCGCTATCTCTATGCCTTTTCGTTGACCCCGCGAGCGTCTGATTTTGTGCCTGGGTATCTTGAGATGATGCTTGCATTGGCTGCACAAGACCTCGATCCGATTGCGCAGGGGCGTGCGCAGGAAGCAGGGCGGCGGCTTGCGACCTGCTGCATGTCCAAAGCTGGAGAGCAGCCATGAGGCGATCGAAGCTGATGGTTTTCGGGGTGATCGTTGCGGCGATCTGTGTGCTTGGCTGGATCGCATTTGAACGGCGTGGAGGTTCGTTGGAGGCCTCAAGTGATCGTGCACCTGGCGCGCATGCCGAGGACGAATCGTCCACACCGTTGCACACGGCCACTCAACACCCAAAGGAGAGGCCGAAACCGAAGCTGCAACCGAAGGCATACTACGCCTCAGATTCAAAGAATGCTTTTATCAATTCGACGATTGACGAATTGCCCAATTTTCTTGCTCCGCCGGATCAGGCAATCGCGCGCTTGCGTGTCCTCGCCGACGCAGGAAACGATGATGCCAAATTGGAGTTGACCCGGCGATTGTCTGGCTGTACGCCGCGTGCGCTGCGAGCAACCCAGGAGTCTGACGAACGTCTCCGCTGGAGTCTCGAAATGGACCAAGCCAAGCGGGATGCGGGCGAGGAAGTGCGGGCTATTCCTTTTGCGAACGGGCAGGGTCGTATTGACCGACATCTAGCTGAGCGGGCCGCATGCGAAGCACTTCCGGCTGAAGTGCTGGAGAATTGGCTCGATCCGATTGACCAGGTGGCGCGATCTGGCGATACGTATGCGATGCGATATTACGCGGAGTTGGTTGTCAATGAATATGACTCGCGAGATGCTGTCGTAGCGGATGTCGATCGGGCCATTCTTCGTCGCGACAAGGCACGGGCGTATCTGCAACGGGCCGTTGATCTTGGAGATTCGGAGGCCCTTTCGGATCTCGCCGACGCCTATTTCAACAAGCAAACGAGCGCCCCTCAGTTGTATGCCGTCGACAGCTTTCGCGCTTACCTGTACGCCTATGCCGCTTCTTTCGGCCCTCGCCGACAGTATCAGAATCTGGATTGGATAATGTCAGAAAGCGCAAAGGCGCTGGACACGCAACAGATTTCCGACGCGCGCAAGCAAGGCAAGCGGCTGTATGACGCGTGTTGCCGCTAGCACTGATCGACTGGATCCAGTGCATGTGGGCTATGGACTGGATTGCACTTGGACAGCGTTGCCCTGGCACAAAGTAGCGCGTACCAACCATCTTCGACTGGGCTTTCCTTCAGGTCGCCAGCGCTACACTGAGTGCTCCTCTTCATGAATGGAACGTCCATGTCAGCAGAAACTCGAACCTTGTCCCGATCGCGCAGTGATCGTGTGCTGGCCGGAGTCATGGGTGGCGTCGCGCGGCGATTTGGCTGGAACTCGACCCTCGTCCGTGTGCTGTTCGTCATCGTCTCGGTCCTCTCGGCCGCGTTCCCCGGGATCATTGTCTATCTGGCCATGTGGCTGTTGATCCCGCAGGAGTAGCCGCGAGCTCGGGCATGCGCGGCTTGCTGGTTGCAGTCGGGGTCCTCTGGACATCACCGAACACACTGATCGGGCTCGTCGTCGGAGGTCTTGCGCTCGCAGGCGGCGCGAAGATGCACTTGCGTCGAAGCGATCTCGCCATCGTGTTTGATCACCTGCCGTTCGGCCCCGGTGGTGCGATGACCCTGGGCAATTGCATCCTGCATACCGGCGACACCCTGGATACCGGATGCTCCACCTACGCGCATCGCGCTGGTCACGGTGTGGAGCCGGCAATCCGTTTGTGCGATCACGAGCGCGCCCATGTCTATCAGGCGATGGTTCTCGGACCGCTTTTCTTGCCGGTGTATCTGCTTTGCGGCGGAATCAGCGTGCGCAACCGCTTTGAACGCGCCGCCGATCTGTATGCGCGGCATGGATACGGCTGGTGGCCCTGGTCCACGTCCGCTCCACGCCGTTGAGAATGCCCTCAAGCAAAAGGCCCGGACTTTGCAATCCAGGCCTTTTGATTTGGTGGAGCGGATGGGGATCGAACCCACGACCTTCGCGATGCGAACGCGACGCTCTCCCAGCTGAGCTACCGCCCCTTTTGAATCGTTCGCGTGGGCTGAATCATCGGTTGGGGCCGACTCCCTGCGCGGTTTGGATCATATCGGATGGTCCGGATTGCGCCAAGCGAACACGTGGGACCATCGTCGGGAAATTGTCAGGGGTGCGCCGGGCTTTGCGGACACGCCACCAGCGGATGCGGGTGAAGCTCGACTAATCTTCAGCCAGCCTGGCCATCAGCGCATCGTGCAGGATCATCTTGCGCCAGCCTTCGAGGGCGCTCGGCCATTGGCGCGAAACGTACAGCGTCTCAAGATGGCGGCGCGAGCAGAGCAGGCCTTCGGGGATATCGAGTTCGCTGGCACGCGCGCTGACAACTTCCTTGAGTGAGCGAATCTTGCGGCGTTCTTCGCCGTCGGCAGCGGGCGGAATCGTGTCGAAATCAAGATCGTCGTCGACAAGTGGCCGGGTCAATTCTTCGAGCAGTTCGGTGCGCTGATCGCCGCGCAGTGCGCGCAGCCCACGTCCGCGCTCAGCCAGATCGTTGATGTCGGTGGGTGGATTGGCGCTGAAATCAAGCAGGCGTGGGTCATCAAGGATCCACGGCCGCGGTTTGTCGATGCGTCGCGCGGTGGCATCGCGCCAGATCAGTAGGCGACGCAACATGGCCTGCTGCTCACGGCTCCAGTCAGCGGCGCCGCGATAGCTGGTTTGCGGTTGCAGATCCGGCTCGCGATGGCGGGCGCGCTCGACCATGCGTGCGCAGTCTTCGGCGTGCCATTCGAAATATCCTCGTTGATTCAGGCGTGCCGACAGTTCGGCGTGGAGAACCGGCAGGTGGACGACATCCTGCGCCGCGTATTCAAGCTGCGAATCGCGCAAGGGGCGCTGCAGCCAGTCAGAGCGGGTTTCACCTTTCGGCAGGTCGACATCGCAGACGGCGAGGACGAGCTTCTGGTAACCGAGGCCCGGGCCAAGGCCGGCAAACGCGGCGGCAATCTGGGTATCGAACAAGGTGCCAAGGCTGTTCGGCAGGATTTGACTGAGTGCGTCAAGATCTTCACTGGCGCTGTGCATGATCGAGATGGTCTGTGGGTCGCCGAGGCGTTTGGCGAGGCTGGCCATGTCGATATCGCCGAGCGGGTCGATCAAGGCGATATGATCGTCGATTTCGATCTGGATCAGGGCCAGCTTGGGGGCGAAGCTGTCGGTGCGCATGAATTCGGTATCGAGACCGATCAGGTGGCTCGAGTACTGGTCGAGTTCGTTCAGGGTTTCGGTACGATCGATCCAGACGGCCAAGGGGCGCATTCCTGTAGTGGGGATAAAAGGGCAGGCCGCGGTTGCGGATGCCTCACGCGATAGCCTAAGGTGCGGACACGCTGCTGTCAGCCTTTCTGTGCGCACTCATGCCCGGTACCGACAACGTCAACAAGCAACGCAATTGGGGCGGTGCACTGGGCATCATCCTGTTGTTGTTTGCGCTTGGCTACCGATTCTATCCGGAGTTCGACCATGCCGAGCCGCAGGCTCAGGTGCAGACGGACACGACTCCACCCGCTGCCGGCAAGCCATGGGTTCTCGACAACACGATAGCTCCAGGCACTGGCGACGGAGGTGTTTCGCCAATTGTCGGTACGACGCTGGCTGAAGCCATCGCGATGGGTCCTCCGGCACCGGTGACCAAGGAAGTCGCGACCTTGATCAAGATGGCACGCAAGCAGGAGGAAGAGGGCAAGTTGTTTGAGCCGCCTGGCAACAACGCGGTTGGCTTGTATCGAAGAGCGCTTGCCAAGGATCCTGGAAACGCGGCGGCCCATGATGCGCTGCTGCGGATTGGCGGAGCGGTTCGCGATTGGTCGCTGGCGGCACTCGAGCGCGGCGATCAGGCCGAGGCACAACGCTATGCGACCCAGTTTTCCGAGCTTCCGCATTCGGAAGCCGAACTGGTCAATTTGCAGACACGTTTGAAAACCCTCAGTGAAGTCATGCCGTTGCTTGGCGTTGCTGCCGAATTGCTCAAGCAGAACCGCTTGATCGGTGACGGTGACAACAATGCGCTTGCGGTCTATCGCAAGGTATTGGCCATCGATCCGGAAAACCGCATTGCCGACGAAGGCCTCGGCCGCATCGAGCGTGGCTACCTGGATCGCGCTCTTGGTGCCGCTGCACAGGATGATTTCGTCAATGCGGATGCCATTCTGGCCGAGGCTTCCTCGATCAGGCCCGGCTCGCAGGCCTTGCTCGATACACGCTCGCAGATCGAAGGACTGCGTCGGCAACGCGGCGAGACCGTGTTGTCACAGGCGCGTTCGGCGCTGGATGCGGGCAATGCCGACCTGGCTGAACGGCTAGGCAAGGAGGCGCAGGCGATCAGCACCGATTTGAGCGGGCTTGATGAATTCAATGAGCGCCTGCGCAATGCACGCTTGTATGCGAGCTTTTCGCCGGGGCAGATCTTCAGTGACCGCTTCCTCGATACCAGTGGGTCGGCGCCTGCAGTCGTGGTGATTCCCGCGGGTCAATTTGTCATGGGTTCAGCGCCCAGCGAAGACGGGCATCGTGACGACGAAGAGCCGCAGCGCCTGATCAAGATCAACACCGGTTTCGCGATGGGATTGAGTGAAGTGTCAGTCGGCCAGTTTCGTGAATTTGCCAAGGCAGTCGGCTATCGCACCGATGCGGAGCGCGCCGGAACCGGCAGTGTCTACGACGAAAGCAGCGGTCGGATGATTGACCGGCGAGGCATCAACTGGCAGCGCGACTACAAGGGTGATCGAGCCAGCGACAAGCTGCCGGTACTGAATGTGTCCTGGAACGACGCCAACGCGTACGTAAAGTGGTTGTCGCAACGCACCGGCAAGCGCTACCGGTTGCCGAGCGAGGCTGAATTTGAATACGCCTTGCGTGCCGGGTCGCAGACCCGCTATTGGTGGGGTGACGGCGATCCTCCGAGCGTATTGGGCAACTTTACCGGTGACGGTGACCGGTCGCCGAGCAAGCGCAGTTGGGGGCACGCATTCAAGCGCTACAGCGATGGTTATTGGGGTCCGGCTCCAATCAAGACCTACCCCGCCAATCCATTCGGAATTTTCGATATCGATGGCAATCTTTCGGAGTGGGTCGATGATTGCTGGCACGACAACTACATTCGCGCGCCACGCAGCAGCAGCGCCTGGATCAATCCGGGATGCGAGCGGCGGGTGATCCGCGGTGGTTCATGGGGAAGCGCGCCATTGCAGATCCGTTCGGCGTATCGTCTCGGTGTATCCGCCGAAACGCGCAGTGCCCGGGTCGGGTTCCGCATCGTGCGGGAGCTGTGAGTTTCACCGATTCGATGGAAAACTTTCGTTGCATCATCACCCGCGACGATCCATGACCAGCTAAGCTGATCAGGTGTGAGAGGAGAATCAGATGGGTCTGTTCGGAAATCGATCGTCACAGGGACGCCGTCGCGGGCTCAAGATCTGGCCGATCCTGTTTTTCGGCCTGTATTTTGGCTACTACTATTTGAGCCACAGCAATGAGGCCTCCTTCACCGGTCGCAAGCAATTGCTCGATACATCCGCGCAGGAAGAGGCCGCGCTCGGCTTGCAGTCGTATCGCGAAATCCTGCAGCAATCGCAAGTTGTTCGCAGCGGAAAGTTGCCCGAGCAAGTGCAAGGCATCGCACAACGCCTGGTCGAGGCGGCTCCCAAGGTCGAAAAGTACCTCGCCGACACCGAGGGAACGCCAGCGAATACCCAGTGGGATACCTATCAGTGGCAAGTCAGCCTGATCCAGTCGGATCAGGTCAACGCGTTCTGCCTGCCGGGCGGAAAAATCGCCGTCTACACCGGCATTATTCCGGTGGCCAAGAACAATGACGGACTCGCCGTGATCATGGGTCACGAGATCGCTCATGCGCTGCTGCGACATGGTGGCGAACGCATGGCCCAACAGAAGCTCGTACAAATCGGATCCATCGCTGCGAGCATGTCGACCGGAGAAATGGATCCCGGCCAGCGCCAGATGGTCATGGCCGCGATTGGCGCCGGTGCCCAGTACGGCGTGCTCCTGCCATTCTCACGCAGCCACGAATCCGAAGCTGACAAAGTCGGCCTGCTGCTTGCCGCCGCGGCCTGCTACAACCCGCAGGAAGCACCGAAGCTCTGGGAGCGCATGGCCGCCATGGGCAAGCAGAAACCACCCGAATTCATGTCCACTCACCCCGCCGAAGGCACCCGCATCAACCAGCTCAATGCCTGGATGCCCGAAGCCATGCAGGTCAGACAGCAATTCTGCGGCACGACGCCAACCGCGCAATAGGCTAGCGACGTTTGCCAGTCTGCGAGTGTCGCCCTATCATTCGCGGCCCACTTCGGAGAGGTGGCAGAGTGGTCGAATGTACCTGACTCGAAATCAGGCGTACGTGAATAGCGTACCGTGGGTTGACTACGGGCGTCCCGCCCTTCGCCCTTCGGGCCATCGCCGTTGGCGATGTTCGCTTCGGCATCCTGCCTGCGCAGTGACAAATTCGTCAGGAACGAATCTGGACAGCCGAAGGGCTGGCCCGGAGCGCGCAGCGCGGAGGGTGAGGCTCAGGGATGAGTCGAACATATCCCGCCCGGACTTCACGAACCAAGGATTCCAATTACCGTAGAGCGCCATGCCGTGGCGTTTTCGTGCATTTGCGTAATCGCACGCTTGTCAGCCTCGATCTCTCCCCGTATCATTCGCGGCCCACTTCGGAGAGGTGGCAGAGTGGTCGAATGTACCTGACTCGAAATCAGGCGTACGTGAATAGCGTACCGTGGGTTCGAATCCCACCCTCTCCGCCAGATACAAAAAGAGCCCCGCATGGGGCTTTTTTTGTATCTGTTGGTGCGGGTTGCGTGGACGAACCCACCTGGTTCGACAAATTCGTCAGGAACGAATTTGGACAGCCGAAGGGCTGGCCCGGAGCGCGCAGCGCGGAGGGTGAGGCTCATGGATGAGCCGAACATATCCCACCCTCTCCGCCAGATACAAAAAGAGCCCCGCATGGGGCTTTTTTTGTATTCGGAGAAGCGAAGGTTCCAGCGCATCGACCTGCACCGGATCAATTCTGAGCTGACACGGTTGTTCAAGGCACTCACTGCGGTTCGATGGGATAGATTGGATTGACGCAAATGCGTTCCGCAGGCGGGTTATTGTGTGCCGGGTACGTCTTGAGCCCGTGAATCACACGAGTAGCCATGGAAGCCTTCGCCAGTCAGCACACCGAGAGTTTCGCCGAGTTTCTGCGCCAGGCCGGCGTATCGCTGGCGGTCTCGACTTACCAGGCGGGCCAACTGGTGCTTGTGCGTGCGCAGGAGCAGGGTGCCAATACCCACTTCATCGCCATGCGCAAGCCGATGGGGATTGCCGTGCAGGGCAGGCAGAAACTGACCATCGGCGATGCACACCGGATCGAGTTCTTTCGCAATATGCCTGCGGTCGGGCGCAAGCTTGATCATGGCCAGTACGACGCGGCCTATTTGCACCGTGCCACTCACGTCAGCGGTGATATTGATGTTCACGAGATGGCCTATGACGTCGACGAACAACTCTGGCTGATCAATACGCGGATGTCCTGCTTGTGCACGCTCGCGGCCGATGCCAGTGTCGTGCCGCGCTGGAAACCGCCATTCATTACGCAATACGATTTGTTCGATCGTTGCCATCTGAATGGTCTCGGCATGCGCGATGGCCGACCGCGCTATGTCAGCATGCTCGGGCGCACCGATGAACCCGGTGGCTGGCGCAGGAACAAGGCCAGCGGGGGCCAGATCCTCGATCTCGGCGACGACTCCGTGATTGTCGACGGATTGTGCATGCCGCACTCGCCGCGCTGGTATCGCGATCGACTCTGGTTTCTGTCTTCGGGTGAGGGTCATCTCAAGTGTCTGCAGGCGGATGGCACGCTGCGCACGGTGGCCGAAGTACCCGGGTTCGCTCGCGGTCTGGCTTTTTTTGGTCGCTACGCGCTGATCGGTTTGTCGCAGGTACGTGAGACAGCAGTTTTCGCTGGTCTGCCGCTGACCCAGCGGGTCACCGATCGACGATGCGGTGTTTATCTGATCGACATCGAGGCAGGTGAGGTCGTCGGTTTCCTGCACTTCATCGGCGCCGTGCGCGAGATTTTCGACGTGCAGATCCTGTCTTGCCAGGCACCGACTCTGGTCGAGCAGGGTTCGCCGCTATTGAGCAGTTCGTATGAGTTGCCGGATGCGGCTCTGGCCATGGTCGCGCCCGCCGATCCGATCCAGGATCAGGTCGCCGAGGCCACCCGTGTCCATGCCGCAGGTCGCCTTGATGAGGCGCTGGCGATCTATCGCGATGTGTTGCGCGCCAACCCCGGGCATCGTCAGGCGCACTATCAGCTCGGAGTTTGCCTGCTTGATGCGGAGAGTTGGCAGGATGCGTGCGAGGTGTTGCTCGAAGTCGTCACCGAGCAACCGGACAATGCCGAGGCATGCAACAGCCTCGGTCTCGCCTGCTCGCGGTTACTGGAGTACGAACAGGCCATCGGCTATTTCGACAAGGCCATTGCGATTGATCAGGAGTTTCCGCTTGCGCACTTCAATCGCGGTTTGGTTCAGCTCAAGCTGGGTCGCTACGAAATCGGTTGGCAAGGTTTCGACTGGCGCTGGCAACTGCCGAAATTTGTTTCTTTTCGCTGTCCGCAGCCGCAGTGGATGGGTGAAGACATCAGCGAGAAGCGCCTGCTGGTGCACAGCGAGCAAGATCATGGTGACCACATTCAATTCTGGCGCTACCTCAAGTTTGCGCGTGCCCAATGTCGCGAGTTGATCTACGTCGGTCCGGAAAAGTTGCGCGAGCTGGCCGCAGGCATCGATGGCGTTGATGAGAGTCGTGCGGCCGGTTCGATTCCGGCTGATCGCTTCGATGTGTTTGTGCCGCTTATGAGTCTGCCGGTGCGCCTCGGAATGATCGGGCCGGGCGATGCGGCGAGTCCTTGCTACTTGCGCGTACCTGATCACATCCAGGTGCGCAGTCTGCCGGCAGGTCGGCGAGTCGGCATCGTCTGGGCAGGCAGCAGCACGTACAAGGACGATCATCGTCGCTCGATTCCAGCCGAACTGCTCAAGCCGCTTCTCGCAGTTGAGGATATCGAGTTTTACAGTTTTCAGTATCCGGTCAGCGCTGAGGAGATCGCTTTGCTGGGGCGGCTGGGAGTGAAGAATCTTGAGCCCGAGATAGAAGGCTATGCGCGCGCCGCCGCCTTCATCATGCAAATGGATCTCGTGATCTCGGTCGACACGGCGGTCGCGCATCTCGCCGCTGCGCTCGGCAAACCGGTGTGGATCCTGCTCGCCCGGGATGCTGACTGGAGATGGGGGCTGCATGGCGAGAAAACGGACTGGTACCCCACGGCGCGATTGTTCCGTCAGTCAGCAGTCGCTGACTGGGCCTCGGTGATCGATAGTGTCCGCCGCGCTTTATTGAGGCAACGCTGATCAAGAGGCTTCATCTGCCTGCAAGGGCAACGCGACCTGGCGAAGGCCCAGAAACGAGAAAGCCCCGGGTCGGGGGCTTTCTCGTTTCTTCAACTTTACGCAAAACCTGGATTCAGGCAGGTTTGGGCGCATAGCCGGAACACCACCCGTTGCGGTGTACGGCCTTGCCGGGGAACAGCGTACAGGCGGCATATTCATCATTGTCACCGCCCTGAAAGAAATTGCAGGCGGCACAATCCTGATCGGACTGGTGATTCGGATACTTGGCAGCGTCGACCTTGGTGTGGTCCTCGACGTAACCGAGGGCCTTGGCGGTCGCATCGTCCAGGGTCAGGTGTGGCAGGTCGGCGGCGCGCGCTTTGCCGATCAGGACGGTTGAGAGGGCGGCAGCGCCGGCGCCGAATACGGCCACTTTCAGAAACTGGCGGCGGCTGGTCGTGGGTAGGGAGAGTGTCTTTGACGTCATCATGGGTAGCTCCTCAGCTGTTGCAATTGCCAACGGTCTGTCGGGCTTCGCCGGCTGACCGGTTCACACTTGACAGAATGCTGGTCCGGACCAATCACGAACAGGCCGGACCAGTACCAGTCAATCGATCGCCGCAAGCATGGCTTCGGCGCTGGAAACCCTGAATTCGCCCGGAGCTTCGACCTGAAGCACCTTGACGACGCCGTCATCGGCGTACAAGGCAAATCGTTGTGCACGCTCGCCCATTCCGAATGCGCTGGCGTCGAATTTGAGTCCCAGAGCGTCGGCGAAGGCCGCATTGCCATCGGCCAACATGGTCAGTTCGGCAGGAACATTCTGGCTTTTGGCCCAGGCATCCATGACGAACGCATCGTTGACCGACATGCAGGCCACATCAACACCCTTGGCCTTGAAGGCGTCCATTTTCTCAACGTAGCCAGGCAAATGCTTGGCCGAACAGGTCGGAGTGAACGCGCCCGGAACGGAAAAAAGCACAACTTTGCGGCCCTTGAAGAGTTCGTCAGTGGTTACTGCCTGAACGCCATCCTTGAGGGTGTTGAGCGTTGCCAATGGAATGGTGTCGCCAGTCTTGATGGTCATGGGGATCCTTGGATAGGGAGAGGGAAGTCCGTTGACCCAGGGTTGCCGGTGAGTCAATCGCTTCATGATACGACGACCGCATGAATGATCCCATGACTTGCTGCCTGTCGGCCCTTGTTTGGTCGTCCGAGAGGCCTTGAATCGTTGTTTGCAAGCCATATTTTATGGTCATCGCGGCAGCTGGCCGCATCAACATGAGGATTTTTGCCATGAGTCTTTCCCGTCACTCCGCCTGGAACGTCAGCAACGGCCTGCAGCGCGACTTGCGGCAGGCGTTCGACCGTTTCATCAACATTGACGATACCGATCAGTCCAACGTCGTGACCAGCCAATGGGCGCCGCGCGTGGATATTCGTGAAGAGGACAAACGCTTTGCCATTTTTGCTGACATTCCCGGCGTCGATCCAAAGGACATCGAGGTCAACATGGACAAGGGCATTCTGACCATCAAGGGTGATCGTGCCACCGAGTCGGTCTCGGAGAATGGTCAGTTCACCCGGGTCGAGCGTTCGAGCGGAACGTTCTATCGTCGATTTGCCTTGCCAGACAGTGCAGATGCAGACAACATCAGTGCAACCGGAAAGCACGGTGTACTTGAGATTTCGATCCCGAAGAAGGCGGAGACCACGCCGCGACGGATCACGATCAACGCTTGATTTCTTTCATTGCGTAACGCCCACGGCCTGCGGCGGGGTGACTCGCCGCAGGCTTTTTCATATCAGAAAGGCAAGGCATGCAGTTCAAGGATTACTACGAGACCTTGGGGGTCAAACCCGACGCCAGCGACGCGGAGATCAAGCGCGCCTATCGGAAGCTTGCACGCAAATACCATCCGGATGTCAGCAAGGAGACCGGCGCCGAAGAGAAGTTCAAATCCGCCAACGAGGCCTACGAGGCGCTGAAAGATGCGGAGCGGCGGCGTGAATACGATCAGCTCCGCGCCGGCGGTTACCGTGCCGGTGACGAATTCCGTCCACCACCTAGTTGGCAGGGCGGAAACGGTGGGGGTGGCGGCAGGTTTGAAGAAGAGGATTTCAGCGACTTCTTCGAGTCCATCTTTGGTCGTGGACGTGGTCGCGGTGGCGCGCAGGGGCGGAGTGGTCCACGTCGCGGCAGTGATCTGCAGGCGCGCATCACGATCAGTCTTGCTTCAGCGTTCTCCGGCGCTCGCGAGCGCATCACCTTGCGCGACCCGGTCCAGGGCGAGCGCACCCTGGAAGTGAAGATTCCCGCCGGCATCGAGCCGGGCAAGCAGATTCGCCTGAGTGGCCAGGGAAATCCCGGGATCAGTGGTGGCCCGGCCGGTGATCTGCTGCTTGAAGTCAACGTGCGTGAAGACGGTCGATTCAAGCTTGATGGTCGCACCATCACCACCAGCGTCCCGATCACACCCTGGGAAGCTGCCCTCGGTGCAACGGTGAAAGTACCTACGCTGGCTGGTGAAGTGGAGCTGCGTGTCCCTGCAGGATCCAGTAGTGGAAGCAAATTGCGCCTGCGCGGCCGCGGCTGGCCGGGCAAGATTGCTGGCGACCAGATCGTCGTGCTGGAGATACAGACACCGCGCGCCGAAACCGACGAGCAGAAACAGTTCTACGAATCGATGGCCACGACGTTTGATTTCAAACCAAGAGGTTGACGGACGAAAGCCTCGCCCCTGAAGTGGCTCCTACGAGGGTAGCGGCGAAATCAATTCCCCACTCCCCACTCCCGCTTTACTTGGGCATGTGCTCGTTGATCGCCTTGATCAACTGTTCTTCGTCGATGGGTTTTGTGACGTAGGTCTTGGCGCCTTGGCGCATGCCCCAGACGCGATCAGTCTCCTGATCCTTGGTGGTCACCAGAATAATGGGGATATGGCTGGTCTTGGCATCTTTGGCGAGAGTTCGTGTTGCCTGGAAACCGTTGAGGTTCGGCATCACGACATCCATCAGAATGAGGTCCGGAAGTTCACGCTTGGCGACTTCAACGCCCGCTGAACCGTCTTCGGCAGTAATGACTTCGTGGCCCAGCTTTTCGGCAATACGTTTGAGTCCGATCAACTGTGAAGGTGAATCATCAACAATGAGTACGCGCGCCATAGTTAATTCCGTAGTCCCCTGATGCCGGATGGCTTCTGCATTCTAGCTATCACACGGCCCCACGACCAGCGAACCCGTTCACCCAATTCGTATGAGTGTGCGGCCAAATGACTCGCCAGCCAGCATTTTTGTGAAAATCGGCCCAATTTCGTCGAAATCTGCCTCTTTTGTCGCGATCTTGTCGAGATTGCCGGGCTTCCAGTCGTCGGCCAGATGCTGCCAGATGTCGTCCCGGATCGAACGGGCGGTTCCGGCCGAGGCAATTCCGAGCAGGCTGACACCGCGAATAATGAAGGGCATGACGGTTGTTGCCAGCTCGATTCCACCGGCATTGCCACAGATGGCAATATTTCCATAGGGGCGAATCACGCGACTCAGACCGGCCAGCATGTCGCCGCCGACGTTGTCGATGGCTCCCGCCCAATGTGCATTTTCGAGTGGCCGCTGGCCCCAGAACAACTCCTTGCGCGCCACGCATTGTTTCGCGCCAAGCCCGATCAGAAAGTCGAACTGATCGGTCTTGCCGGTGATGGCGTGCGCGCTGTAGCCAGCACGAGTCAGGATGTCGATGGCGAGCATGCCGACGCCACCGGTGGCGCCGGTGACCACGATCGGGCCGAGGTCGGGTGTCTGCGCATTCTGCTGCATGCGATAAAGCGACAACGCTGCGGTAAACCCGGCGGTGCCGATGATCATCGATTCACGCAGGCTCAAACCACCCGGCAGTGGAATAGCCCATTTCGATTCGAGGCGCACATACTCCGCGTAGCCGCCGTCCCGGGTTTCCGAAAGTCCGCTGCCGGTGCACAGAACCGCATCGCCTTCCTTGAAAGCCGGATCGGTCGAGGCGGCGACATAGCCGGCCACGTCGATACCGCCATTGAGCGGATATTGACGCAGGATCTTGCCCTTGCCGGTTCCGGCCAGGGCGTCCTTGTAATTGACCGACGAATAGGCGGCCTTGACCAGCACTTCGCCGGGCGAGAGCTCATCAACGCGCATCTCCTCGATGCCGGCTCGATAGCCTTGGTCGTCGTTGCGGATGCGAAAGGCGCGGAAGGTCTGGGTCACGTCGCTACTCCATCAAATCGCATGAATGCGACATTCTGTATCAATGAGACAGTGTCCGGTCCGGGATGAGCGCATCCTGCGCTCAGTTCGCCTTGTGGATGGCGCGCTTGTCGACGGCGAGGGCGGCTTCGTGGACGGCTTCGCTCAGGGTCGGGTGGGCGTGGACGATACGGGCGAGGTCTTCGGCGCTGCCCTTGAACTCCATGGTCACGACGGCTTCGGCGATCAGCTCGGAGACCACCGGTCCGACCATGTGCACGCCGAGGATACGATCGGTTTCGGCATGCGCGATCACTTTCACCTGACCCGCGGTTTCGTTCATGGCGACGGCGCGGCCGATCGCGGCGAACGGAAATGAGCCTGTCTTGTACGGGATGCCCGCTTCCTTGACCTGGGCTTCGGTCTGGCCGACCCAGGCGAGTTCCGGTTCGGTGTAGATGACCCAGGGGATGGTGTCGAGATTGACGTGACCGGCCTTGCCGGCAATCAGTTCGGCAACGGCAATGCCTTCCTCGGAGCCCTTGTGCGCGAGCATCGGGCCACGCACGCAATCGCCTGCTGCCCATACACCTTCGACGCCGGTCCAGTTGTGCTCGTCGACTTCAACACGACCACGGTCATCAAGCTTGACGCCGGTGTTGTCACCGAGCAAACCCTTGGTTGCCGCACGTCGACCGACCGCAACCAGCAGCTTGTCGACTTCGAGAGTCTGCTCGCCCTTGGCGTCGGTATAGGTGAGGGTGACGCCCTTCTTGCCGACTTCGGCCTTGCCAAGCTTGGCGCCAAGACGAATGTCGAGGCCCTGCTTCTTGAATTCGCGTGCGGCGACCTTGGCGATGTCGGCGTCGGCGGCGGCGAGAAAATCGGGCAGCGCTTCGAGAATGGTGACTTCCGAGCCGAGGCGCTTCCACACGCTGCCGAGTTCGAGGCCGATCACACCGGCGCCGATTACGCCAAGGCGCTTGGGGGGTGCGCTGAAATCGAGGGCGCCGGCGTTGTCAACGATGTGCTTGCCGTCGAACTTCGCGAACGGCAGTTCGATCGGCACCGAGCCAGTGGCGATGATGACGTTGGTTGCGGTGTAGTCGGTGCTCTTGCCCTCGGCGTCTTTCACGGAGACAACCCGGTCGGCATTGAGGGTGGCGAATCCTGCGATTGCGGTGACCTTGTTGGCCTTGAACAGCGAGGTGATGCCACCGGTGAACTGCTTGACGATCTTGTCCTTGCGCCCAACCATCGTACCGACATCCATCTTTGCGTCTTTCGCGCTGATGCCATGGGCCTCGAATGCATGCGTGAGGTTGTGGAACTGCTTGGATGAATCGAGCAGGGCCTTGGACGGAATGCAGCCGACATTGAGGCAGGTGCCGCCCAGCGCGGGCTTGCCGTCCTTGCCGACGAAGTCGTCGATGCAGGCGGTCTTCAGGCCGAGCTGCGCGGCGCGGATCGCGGCCACATAACCGGCCGGGCCGGCTCCAATGATGATGACGTCGTATTTTTCGCTCATTTTATTCGCTCACGGGATTCGGGGTTCGAGATTCGGGATTCGATAGAGCGGCAATTGGGAGTATGCGGAATGCCCGCTTCCACGAATCCCGAATCCCGAATTTCGAATCCCCGATGTTGCCCGGCATCAAATGCCGAGCAACATCGTATGCGGATTCTCCAGCTGGTTCTTGATGTCGACCAGGAACAACACGGCGTCCTTGCCGTCGATGATGCGGTGGTCGTAACTGATCGCGATATACATCATTGGTGCGGCGACGACCTGGCCGTTTTCGACAATCGCGCGTTCCTTGATCGTGTGCATGCCGAGGATGGCGCTTTGCGGCGGGTTGACGATCGGCGTCGAGAACAGCGAGCCGAAGGTGCCGCCGTTGGTGATCGTGAAGGTGCCGCCTTGCAAGTCATCGAGGGTGATGGCGCCTTCGCGCGCACGGGTGGCAAAGTCGATGACGGCCTTCTCGACATCAGCGAAGCTCATGTCCTGGACATCGCGCAAGACCGGTGTGAGCAATCCGCGATCAGTCGACACGGCAATCGATATGTCCTGGTAGCCGTGATAGATCACGTCATTGCCGTCGACCGAGGCATTGACCACCGGGTAGCGCTTGAGCGCTTCAGCGGCCGCCTTGATGAAGAAACTCATGTAGCCGAGCTTGACGCCATGCGCTTTCTGAAACCGTTCGCCGAGTTCCTTGCGCATCCTGGCGACTTCGGTCAGGTTGATTTCGTTGAACGAGGTCAACATCGCGATCGATTCTTTCGAGTGCATCAAGCGCTCGGCGATCTTGGCCCGCATGCGCGTCATTGGCACGCGTTCTTCGGGACGCGCGCCCGGGGTCGGCTTGGCCGATTTTGTCGGCGCAGGCGACTTCGAATGCTTGACCAGATCTTCCTTGGTCACGCGGCCATCGCGGCCGGTGCCCTCGACCTGCGAGGGATCGATCTTCTCCTCGGTAGCAACGCGACGGCCGGCCGGGGAAAGATCCTCGACGCCATTTGCCGGCTCGCCACGGTCAGATTTCTTCTCGGCTTTCTTGTCAGCGGCCTTGTCCGCTTTTGGTGTTTCAGCCTTTTTGCTATCGGCAGACGGTGCGGCGGCTGCACCTTCCTCGATCACGCCGAGCAGTTCGCCGCTGGTCACCGTCGCGCCGGATTCGGCACTGATCGATTTCAATACGCCATCGGCCGGCGCCGGAACTTCGAGCACGACCTTGTCGGTTTCAAGGTCGACCAGGTTCTCGTCGCGCTTGACCGCATCGCCCGGCTTCTTGTGCCAGGTGGCGATGGTCGCGTCGGAAACGGATTCGGGGAGAACCGGAACTTTGATTTCAAGGCTCATGAGTGCTGTCCTGGTGCGTCAATGCAATTGGGTGGATTGGGTGGTGTCGAGTCTTATTCGAGCGCGTAGTCGTTGTTGATGGGCAAAACCAGGGCAAGCTCGACCAAGGCAGCCTGCTCTGCCTGATGGCGCGCAAGATGGCCGCAAGCGGGTGCTGGCGAGCGTGCCCGGCCGGCGTAGGCGATTGTCTGCTTGTCCGAGGTTACGGCCTGAATGTGATGCTTGATCTGATACCACGCGCCTTGGTTCATCGGCTCTTCCTGGCACCAGATGATTTCGCTGGCGGCTGGATATTTTTCCAGCTCGGCCTTCACCTCCGGACGCGGGAACGGATACAACTGTTCGACACGCAGGATGGCGACATCGGTGAGTTCACGCTTTTCGGCTTCTTCGATGAGGTCGTAGTAGACCTTGCCCGAGCAGAGCACGACACGTTTGAGTTTCTTTGCTTTGGTCGCGGTCGTGTCGGGCAGAACCAGATGGAATTTGCCGTTGCTCAGATCATCCAGCGTCGAAACCGCCAACTTGTGGCGCAGTAGCGACTTCGGCGTCATCACGACCAAGGGCTTGCGGCAGGCGCGCAGCATCTGGCGTCGAATCATGTGGAACATCTGCGCGGGTGTAGTCGGCACGCAGACCTGCATGTTTTCCATCGCGCACAGTTGCAGGTAACGCTCCAGTCGCGCCGAGGAGTGCTCGGGTCCCTGACCTTCGTAGCCGTGCGGCAAAAGCAGGACGATGCCGCAGAGTCGGCCCCATTTGGCTTCGCCGGAGGAGATGAACTGATCGATCACCACCTGGGCACCGTTGGCGAAATCACCGAACTGTGCTTCCCAGATCACCAGCGTATTCGGGGTTGCCGTCGCATAGCCGTATTCAAAGGCCATGACGGCTTCTTCGCTGAGCAGCGAATCAATAATCTCGACGGAGGCGCCAGCTCGAATCGTTTTCAGTGGGACATGATGTGAGCCACTGGACTGATCGTGCATCACGGCATGTCGATGGAAGAACGTGCCACGCCCGGCATCCTGACCGACCAGGCGCATGTTGACGCCCTCGGCAATCAGGCTCGCGTAGGCGAGGTTTTCTGCAAAGCCCCAATCGATCGGCTGCTTGCCGGCTGCCATCTTGTCGCGATCAGCATAAATCTTGGCAACACGCGGATGCAGGGTGATGCCGGCTGGAACCTTGAGCAGAGCCGCATTGATCGCGGCGATTTCCTTCTTGTTGATACCGGTCTTGACGATCTCGAAAATATCGTTGTCCAGATGCCGCGACCAGTCGACGCCGTGAGGGTCGTGGTAATCAGCATCGACGCCCGGAATCGGCTTGCCCGCTTCGAGCAGCTTGCGATAGTCGTCGACCATTGCCGTTGCCGAATCTTCGCTGATCGTGCCTTCGGCAACCAGCTTGTTGGTGTAGATCTCGCGCAGCGGAGGACGTTCGCGGATGATCTTGTACATCAGTGGCTGGGTTGCCGCCGGCTCGTCGGCCTCGTTGTGGCCATGGCGGCGATAGCAGACCAGGTCGATGACGACATCGCGCTTGAACTTCTGCCGATAGTCAAAAGCCAGCTTGGCAACAAACAGCACGGCTTCCGGATCATCGCCATTCACATGAAAGACCGGCGCATTGACCATCTTGGCCACGTCGGTGCAGTACAGCGTCGAGCGCGCGTCATGTGGATTGGAAATCGTGAAGCCGACCTGGTTGTTGACGACAATGTGTACGGTGCCGCCCACCTTGAATCCGTTGGTCTGCGACATGTTGAACAATTCCATGACCACGCCCTGACCGGCAAATGCGGCATCGCCATGGATCAGGACCGGCAACACATTCTCGCGTTCCTTGTCGCCGCGAAGGGTCTGGCGCGCGCGCACCGATCCGGAAACCACCGGGTCGACGATTTCCAGATGAGAGGGATTGAAAGCCAGTGCAACGTGGACCGTGCTTCCGGGCGTGCGCACGTTGGCACTGAATCCCATGTGGTACTTGACGTCACCGGAATGCGCCGGGTCCTCGGCGTGCTCGAAGCGACCCTCGAACTCGTCGAACAGTCTCGAAGGCGGCTTGCCGAGAATGTTGACCAGCACATTGAGGCGGCCGCGATGAGCCATGCCGATAACCACATCCTTCAGATCATTGCAGCCGCCGCGGCGCAGGATTTCATCAAGCAGTGGAATCAGGCTGTCGCCACCTTCAAGGCCAAAGCGCTTCTGGCCGACATATTTGGTGTGCAGATAGCGTTCGAGGCCGTCGGCCTGGATCAGCTTTTCAAGGAGATGGATCTTTTCCTCCTTGTCGAGTTGCAGGGTTCCGGCGACCCGCTCCAGTTGCTCATGCATCCACTGGCGTTGTTCTGCATCCGAGATGTGCATGAATTCGAAACCGATGCTGCTGGCATAGGTGGTTTTGAGCAGGGTCAGCAGATCACGCAACTTGAGGCGCTTGGGTCCGGATAGCGAACCGGTATTGAATACGGTGTCGAGATCGGCATTGGACAGGCCATGGAAAGCCAGCTCGAGATCAGGCGCCGCTGGGCGCGGCAGAAGACCCAGCGCTTCCAGTTCTTCCTTGCCATACGCATTGGCCAGATCGAGTGGATCGACATCGGCGGCCAAATGGCCGCGTGAGCGATAGGCGGTGACCAGCTTGAGCACGCCGGCCTGCTTCTGTGCCTCGACACTGTCGACGGCGGCGCCGGATGCAGCCGAGCGACGATCCCGCTGCGCGGCCTCGATGCGGGCGATCGCATCAGAGTGGGCGACTTCGTTGCCGGTTCCGCCCTTGAGCGCACCGAAATACGCATTCCACTCCTTGGACACGCCGGAGGGATCCTGCAGCCAGATTTCGTAGAGGTCTTCGATGAAGGCCGCATTGCCGCCGGAAAGTGCGGAAGTGGTCTGGAACTGCTGAAAAAGACTTGAGGAGGTCACGCTGGCTCCGGGTTGCAAAAGGGCCTGTACGGGTTCGGAATCACTGAAGAAATCGGCAAGTTTGCCCGTGAACGGGCCAGCCGTGGTGCAAACAACGAATTATAGCCGCTGACGCCTGCGATTGCTGCATTGCGGCAGCGATTTCGCGAGGATTCCGAACATTGGTTCAGGTCACGGACATGAGTGGGCTGAAGTTGACCTGTCCGCCGCTGCGGACCCGCCGATCAGATTTCCAGACGACGCATCTCGACGTAGTCTTCGCTGCGCTCCCAGATCTCGTTGAATGTTTCCTGAAACTGCGCCGTGCGTCCCGGTGCGTAGGTGCTGCCTTCGCCTTCGAAGCGGCTGGCCAATGGACGTTCGAACCATGCAGAGCGATCATTGACCAGGAAACTGCCGGCGTATCGGCGATCAATTGTCTCGACCGGGGTGCGCAACGAGATCACGCTGCTCAGCCGCTGGGCCAGGGCGATCAGGCGAGGAGTCTCGACACGGGCGCGTTCCGATTCCATGACAAGAATGCGGATCTGCACATGGGGGCCGGAAATCGCGACTTGCTTGATCGCTTCCAGAATGTCGCTGTGATCGAGAAGGTCCGGATCCAGATCGCGAGTGAAGATGCAGACCTCACGGCGCGCACTTTCAAGCACGGCGAGGGTGGCCGCCCGCGCACTCTCGCGGTCCGAGCTGGTCAGCAGGTTCGATTCATTTGCCGAGGGCAGGGTTCGTTCGGGCTTCTCGATGGCAGCCAGGCTGATACGCATGTGCCGATGCATGATTCCGCATTCGTCGAACTCCTCACCGTAGGCGGTGAAGCCGGCACGCTCATAGAACGCCGTTGCGTGGCTTTGCGCATGGATCTCGATTTGCTCGAAGTGACGAGCGCGCGCCTGCTCCAGAAGCACGCGCAGGATGGCCTTGCCGACGCCGCGGCCACGCCAGTCGCTGAGTACGGCCATGCGCCCGATCTTGCCATGAGGTGTCAGTCGACCGGTGCCGATCGGCCGGCCATCCGGATCACGCGCAAGAACATGTTGCGACTGGGCATCGAGTTCGTCCCACTCGTCCTCTTCGGGAACCTCTTGTTCGACCACGAACACTTCATTGCGAACGGCGCGAAGGTCGGCCAGGTCGACTGACCAGGTTGCCGGTTCGACTGTAAAGTCGGTATTGATCATGAGCGTCTCCGACTGCGGCTCAGGGCCAGATGACCTGCGTTGACCAGAGTGTGCAACAGGTCGCGGGAGCGGGCATCCAGACCAATCAACTCGTCGCTGCTGAGCGTGCCACCGCGGCAGAGCCTTGCTGCCATCTTTCGCGAACAGGTGAACTCATCGCCAGCGACAAACAAGCTTGCTCCGCGCGCCGCCTTGCTCCAGGCAAAGCGTGACCATGGATTGAACTGCAATCCAGCGCCGCCATCAAGTCGGCGCTGGAATTCGCCGTTGCCAATGGGCTTGGCCAGCGGAACCGCTTCATGGGTCGCGCGATAGCGAGTGATGAAGGAGCCGAACCAACAACGAAGCAGCGATGCATCGACCGCCAACGAATCGCGAAGCGTCTGGCTGATCCTTTCAATGGCCATGTCGTCAATCTCCCCAGCCGCTTTCATCGGCGAAATCCGCGCATCCGAGTAGCGCAGTTCTTCACTCATGCGTTCAGCCAGAAAGCCGGAAAAGTCCGCAACCATCTCGGCAACGGCCGGGGCGCGCATGCCGATGGAAAAGGTCAGGCACTCACCTTCGGCTACACCGTGATGGGCAATGCCGGGTGGCAGATAAAGCATGTCGCCAGGCTCCAGCAACCATTCGTGGGTCGGCGTGAACTCGCGCAACAATTTGAGTTCGACATCGTCGCGAAATGCCTTTGGCGCATCCGGGTCGGTGCTGATCTGCCAGCGCCGCCGGCCCGGGCCCTGGACAAGAAAAACATCATAGTGATCGACATGCGCGCCGACCGAGCCGCCATCCTCGGCATAGCTGACCATGACGTCGTCGATGCGCCAGCTCGGCAGGAAATCGAAGCGCTCGAGCAGGGCGGCGACATCGGTGTCCCACTTGTCGACATCCTGGACGAGCAGGGTCCAGTGCGATGTCGGCAATTCGGCGAAATCCGATTCGGCGAATGGGCCATTGCGTAGCGTCCAGGTGTCAGCGGTCGGCTCGTGCGTGATCAGGCGCGACAGTGCGTAGTCCTCGCACGCCAGACCACCGAGATCATCCGCGCTCAACGGGGCGGGCATGTTTGCGAATGCATTGCGGATCAACAAGGGTTTCTGCTGCCAGTAGTCGCGCAAAAAAGCCGCCGCCGACATGCCGAGGAAGTGCTTGCTGGTTGCTGCCGTTTCGATCATTTGCTGTCGCCTTCTTTTTCCCTGTTCAGACGTGCATCGAGATACGTACCTGCGCCTTGCGCGTAACGAGCGCACGCCGTGGTATCGACGAGTGGCTGCGTGGCGCCGGGTCCGAGTCGCGCGAACAAGTGGCTCGCGCCAGGGTGCGGCGTCATGAGAATGTCACAAGGCAGGTCGGCAACCGCCTTGAGTGTTTTGCGAAACGTCGCGATTTCGCCGGGGTGCGCCTGTTCATCACTGAAACGGTAGCCGTCGGCTGAAATGGCGGTAAGGCTGTCGGCATAGACCATCCTGCGGCAGGTTCCCGACTCACAGGATTCCCAGGTCCAACTGGTCGAGCCGGCGGTATGCGCCGGCGTCGCGTGCGCCGTCAGCGTCAGGTTGCCGAGTGAAAGCGCCTCGCCGTCCTTGATCCGGCGGATATTCAGTATTGGCGAAAACGGGTCGAGTACGCCGAATTGGGGATCGCTGCGATCATTCTTGCCGTGCTCCAGGGTGCTTGCCGCCGGCTCGCGAGCGACGACAACGGCGCTGGAATCCTTCTGGATTTGCGCAATCCCGCCAACATGATCGAAATGCTCGTGCGAGCTGACGATGTAGCGGATGTCAGTGACCTTGAAGCCCAGGGCCCGAATATTCGCCTCGATCAGCGGCGCGGCTTTTTCCGTGGCGCCATCCACGAGCACGTGACCTTGTGGCGAAGTGATCAGGATTGCGCTGATGCCGCAGGTGCCGACATACCAGGTGTTGCCGTAGATATGTGCGGGTCGCGCAGGATCGCTCCAGCCAGGCTTGTCAGGGCATGGCCCAACGGTCGACTGGGCGTGGGCGAACGGAGAGGCAAGCAAACCCGCAAGAAATGTCAGACGAAGCAGCATGAGCTGGACTCCACGGAACGGAAAGCTGTCAGACGAAACGATGCCACGCCGTTGTCGCTAGATAGTGCGCGCGAGTTTCGCTGCCAGGCCGCTATAGCTGCCCGGCGTCATGTCAAGCAGACGCTGCTTGTCGGCCGCGGGCAGATCCAGTGTCTCGATGAAGACGCGCATCGACTTACGGGTGATGCCCTGGCCGCGGGTCAGGGCCTTGAGTTGCTCGTAGGGATTCGGCAACCCGTGGCGACGCATGACCGTCTGCACGGCTTCAGCGAGGACCTCCCAACTGGCATCAAGGTCCGCCTCAAGTCGACTTGAATCGACTTGCAGCTTGGCCATGCCTTTCGACAGCGAGTCGAGGGCGATCTGGGTGTGGCCGAAGGCGGTGCCGAGTGCGCGCAGTACGGTTGAGTCGGTCAGATCACGTTGCCAGCGACTGATCGGCAGCTTGGCACTGAAATGTTCGAACAAGGCGTTGGCGATGCCGAAATTGCCTTCGGCATTCTCGAAGTCGATCGGATTGACCTTGTGCGGCATGGTCGACGAGCCGACTTCACCGGCCTTCAGAGTCTGGCGGAAATAGCCGAGCGAGATATAGCCCCAGATGTCGCGGGCCAGATCGATCAGGATCGTGTTGCTGCGCCGGCTTGCGTCACAGATTTCGGCAATGCAGTCGTGCGGTTCGATTTGCGTGGTGTAAGCGTTGAAGCTGAGGCCGAGGCTTTCGACGAAGCGCTGTGCAAACGCGGGCCAATCGATGTCCGGGTAGGCGACGACATGCGCGTTGTAGTTGCCGACTGCGCCATTGATCTTGCCGAGCAACGCGACGTTGGCGATCTGCTCGCGCTGGCGGCCGAGGCGCGCAAGCACGTTGGCGATCTCTTTGCCCAGCGTGGTCGGCGAGGCGGTCTGGCCGTGGGTGCGCGAGAGCATGGGTTGCGCGGCGAAGGCTTCGGCCATTCCACGCAATCGACCGCTCAATTGATCCAGGGTTGGCAGCAGTACATTGTCGCGCGCATCACGCAGCATCAGCGAGTAGGCGAGGTTGTTGATGTCTTCCGAGGTGCAGGCGAAATGAACGAACTCTTTCGCCCCAGCCAGTTCGGGACTGCCGCCGATGCGCTCCTTGATGAAGTATTCGACCGCCTTGACGTCGTGGTTGGTCTCGCTCTCGATGGCCTTGATGCGTTCGCCATCGGCAATACTGAATTGATCGGCGATGGCCATCAGTGCGGCACGTGCGGCGGCCGGGAACGGCGCCACTTCAGTGATGCCCGGTTCGTCCGACAGTGCGATCAGCCAGCGGATTTCGACGAGTACGCGTCGTTGGATCAGGCCAAATTCGCTGAAAATCGGCCGCAGTGCCTCGACCTTGGAAGCGTAACGACCATCCAGCGGTGATATGGCAAGCAATGGGTGACTCATGGGGTGGCTGGTCCGGTAGCAGGGGGTTGATCGGGTTTGACCATGATCGCCTGGGCCTTGGCTCCGTGCATGGTGCGCACCGTCAGACTGAAGCCATCGAATGCCAGTGACTCGCCTTCGGCAGGCAGGCGTTCGAGTCGGTGCACGATCAAACCGCCAACCGAATTCACTTCATCGGGTGAATCGATTTCGAGATCAAGCAGGCGTTCGAGTCGGTAGATCGGCATGCTGCCGGAAATCGTCATCGAGCCATCGGCCGCACGTTGTGGCGAATCGGCGCCGGAACTGCGGTGCTCATCCTCGATATCGCCGACGATGATCTGCATGACATCAAAGAGAGTGAAGAAGCCGACCACGCGACCGTTCTCTTCGGTGACCAGGGCGAACTGGGTTCGACCGGTGCGGAAGCGCTTGAGCATTTCCAGAATCGGAGTATCCAGCGGCACGATGATGGCGGGGCGGAGCAGGGCGGGGATGTCTTTGATCGAGTCCTTTTCGGCTATCGCCAGGAGCAGATCCTTGACATGCAGGATGCCGCGTACGCTTTCGAGCTCGGCATCGAACCACGGATAGCGGCTGAATTGGGATTGGCGGATTTCGGCCAGCACTTCCTGCTGAGTCTGGCCATCGTGCAAGGCGCCAAGTTGGTCACGCGTGCGCAGCAGATCTCCGGCTACCAGTTCCGGAAGATCCAGCGCGTGACTCATCATCGTGAATGCTTCACTGGAATCGCGGACCGCGCGATTGGCATGCAGGATCAGCTTGAGTTCTTCGCGGGAATAGTGGTGCTCATGGCTGTTGGTCTCATCGAGCCCAAACACGCGCAGCATGAAATTGGCGCTTTCATTGAGCAGCCAGATTGCCGGATACATGGCCCAGTAGAAGACGTACAGCGGCGTCGCCGTCCACGCCGACATGCGCTCGGGACGACGGATTGCCATCGACTTCGGCGCCAGCTCGCCGAGCACGATGTGCAGGAACGAGATAATCGTGAAGGCAAAAATGAACGAAATGATATGCACCGTTTCAGGCGTGAAACCGAAACGGTCGATCAGCGGGCCCAGCAAACTGACAAATGCGGGTTCGCCGATCCAGCCGAGTCCGAGCGAGGCCAGGGTAATGCCGAGCTGACAGGCCGAAAGATAGGCATCCAGATGCTCATGGACGCTGAGCAGGATGCGTCCACGCCAACCGATGCGTTCGGCCAGACCGACAGCCTGGGTATGGCGCAGTTTGACCAGCGAGAATTCGGCTGCGACGAAAAATCCGTTCAGGATGACCAGAACAAACGCGGCGAAGATGTAGGAAGCGTTAGCGAGCATTGCTCGGAGAGGCGGCGAGGGTCGGCGGATTCTAGCATTCACAAAGGAGCGGGAGTGGGAAAAGGGGCGGGAGTGGGGAGTGGGGAGTCGGGAGTGGTCAAAGCGGCTTATCGCAAAATTGATCCGGCTTGCCTTGTTGCCACTTGATCAGCGTTGCCTTAAAGCGACCCCTATCGGTTTTGCGGCGAAACTGCGTTTCGCTTTTTCCTGTTCCCGACTCCCGACTCCCGACTCCCGACTCCCGACTCCCCACTCCCCACTCCCCACTCCCCACTCCCGACTTCCCACTCCCGCTCCTCGGCTATAATCGCCTACCTCAATTTTCGTACTTCCTCGGGAACAAGCAATGAGTGACTTCCGCATCGAACGCGACAGCATGGGTGAGCTTCAGGTGCCGGCTGATGCCTTGTATGGCGCGCAGACCCAAAGGGCTGTGCAGAATTTTCCAATTTCGGGGCTGACCATGCCGCGCGAGTTCATCCGCGCATTGGGTTTGATCAAGTCAGCGGTGGCGCAGGCCAATGCCGACCTCGGTCATCTGAAAAAGACCAAGGCCAAGGCGATCCGCCGAGCGGCCACGCGAGTCGCCAAGGGCGAATTCGATACGCATTTCCCGATTGACGTGTTTCAGACCGGCTCGGGAACTTCGTCAAACATGAATGCCAACGAGGTCATCGCGCATATTGCTGCGGCTGCCGGAACCAAGGTGCATCCCAACGATGACGTCAACAACGGCCAATCGTCGAATGATGTCGTGCCGACAGCAATTCAGCTCAGTGCGGCGCTGGCCGTCAGCGAGCAATTGTTGCCGGCTCTGGGCCATTTGAAATCGATCCTGGACAAGCGCGCCAGGGAGCTGAAGAAGGTCGCCAAGACCGGTCGCACCCATTTGATGGATGCAATGCCGATTACCTTTGGCCAGGAGCTCGGTTGCTGGTCGGCACAGATCGGCTCGAATATTGAACGTTTGAACGACACGCTCAAGCGCGTGTGCAAGTTGCCACAAGGCGGCACCGCCGTCGGTACCGGTATCAATGCCGATCCGAAACTCGGTGCGGCGGTCTGTGCCGAATTGAGCCGCATGACCGGCGTACGCTTCGAATCAGCGAGCAATCTGTTCGAAGGCATCAGCACCCAGGATGCTGCGGTCGAGCTCTCCGGTCAGTTGAAGACCCTGGCCGTTGGCCTGATGAAAATGGCCAACGATCTGCGCTGGATGAACTCCGGGCCACTGGCGGGTATTGGTGAAATCGAGTTGCCTGCCTTGCAGCCGGGCTCATCGATCATGCCGGGCAAGGTCAATCCGGTGATTCCCGAAGCCCTGGCCATGGTTTGTGCACAGGTCATCGGCAACGATACGACAATCACCATTGCTGGCCAGAGTGGCAACTTCCAGCTCAATGTGATGCTGCCCGTGGTTGCGCTGAATTTGCTGCAGTCGATCGAAATCCTGGCCAATTCATCGCGTGCGCTGGCGGACAAGTCGATCGCCGGATTCAAGGTTCGCGAGGACAATATCCGCGAAGCGCTGGAGCGCAATCCGATTCTGGTTACCGCACTCAATTCGGTGATCGGCTACGACGTCGGAGCCGCGACCGCCAAGCAGGCCTACAAGGAAGGCCGGCCAATTATCGATGTCGCACTGGAGACAACCAAGCTCAGTCGCAAGGAACTCGCTCGTCTGCTTGATCCGATGACACTGACCAAAGGCGGCATCCACGACGCTTGACAGGTATCGTCCAGGTTGGCCAGCGCGTGCGAGTGCTGACAAAACCATCGAACGTGGCACGTTTTGTGTATGCGGCCAGCTTGAATGTGGCATCTGGCACATGCATCTAATGATATGAACAGTCAGATTCACAGGATTGCCTCGGGCCCTGGTTCCCGTCCTTGGCAGGGCGGAACAACAGCGAGCTTGTTTCCAGTGGCGTGCGGATTGGAAGACTTCCAGCGTGCTTGCCGCGTCGATTTGCGACTACACATCGATTGATGTCTGCATTGCAAACCGGTTTCAGATATTCAGTAATTGGAGTGATCAAATGAAAAAGAGTCTCTTCCTGCTCATGGCGATGGTTGCCAGCAGTGCCCTGGCGCAGAAGAACGTCGATATCAGTGCCGAACAATTCAAAAGTGGTGCAGCAAACTCGGAATTGACTGCTCTGGGCCGTGAGGCGGCAGCCTCGGGCAAACGTTTGGTGGTGACCGCACCTCAGTACATGCATGCGCAGATCGCCGCGCGGATTCGTGCGGGTGGCGATGCGGAAATCGTGCTCAAGGATGGTTTCTACGAGACTCTGCTGGTTCGCGTCGAGGACAAGGCTCCGGAACCGGCCAAGCCGGAACCGAGACCGGCTCCGGTTGCTGCCGCACCAAAGCCTGCCCCGGCACCCGCGCCGGTCGAGACCACGCCTGTTGCGCCCAAGGTTGAGCAAGCTCCGCCACCGCCGCCGCAGCCAGTTGTCGCAACGCCACCACCTGCCGCTGAGCCCGTGGTCGAAGCCCCGGCTCCAGCCCCCGTTGCCGAACCCGTGGCCACCGCTGCAGAACCTGTTGCCGCCGATGCCGCGATTGAAAATGTCGAGCCCGATGCGTCTGCTGCATTCGACCCGAAAGCACCGGTCATGCTCAATGCGGCCGAACCGGGCGATACGGATCCGACGCGTGAATTCATGGAAAAGCGCTACAACGAAGGCAAGCGCATCGTCGCGCGCATTGAGCCGAACAGGCTGGAGCGCGGAGATGTCATCTTCACTGGCAAGGGTGTAGCCGTTGTGGTCCGCCGCGATCGCAATCGCATGGTCAGAATGTGGTTGGTTGGTCCGCTCAATCTGAACCAGATCAGTCTCGTTGGCGATGGTCTCAACAAATACAATGTCTTGAGCAGCATCATCAACTAATGCGGAAACGGCAACGCGGCGACATGCGCCGCTCGATCAGCGTTGCCTGAAAAAGAACAAGGCCCGGCATTGCTGACAATGCCGGGCCTTTTTGTCAGTTCGAGGCGCTCGACGATCAAGTCGCCGTTTCGATCCTTGTCCGGCGCAGCCAGATGGCGGCCGCGATCAGGCCAATACCGACGACGGCTCCGATCCAGATTTCCGCCGTGCCAAGAATGCCGTAGATCTGACCGGGGTCGAACATCGAGACGATGCTGTTGCCATCGCTGCCACGCAGGCTGTCGCGGAAGAGGTGGCGACCGCCATTGGAATCATCGAGCCACCAGCCGGGCATGACCCCGAACAAAAGGCGGGCGATGACGTCCTTGAACATGAACTCCTTGTCCAGGTGGGGCAGACCCATCAAGCCGATCCAGCCGTTCGCGATATAGGCAAACAGTGGAACCAGAACAGCCCACAAGAACGGTTTGCTGCGTGCGTAGGCCGACCAGAACAGCAGCCAGCCGGCCGTCGGCAGGGCGAACATTGCGTCGATCGGAATAGTCAACAACATGCGCCAGAACAAACCGATCGTGTGCGAGGCACCGATTGCCGGTAGCGGATTGATGCCGTGCAACAGTGCCCAGGTTCCAACGATTACGAGCAGGGCAAGGTAGGCGATTGTCGCCACGGCGAATGCGATCAGTGGTGCCAGCAACACGGCGACAGCGACCTTCGAAAGCACGGTTGCCGTATCGCTGACCGGCAAGGATTTCCAGAACAGAACGCTGCGGTCACGGCGATCGTCATAGAGCGCACCGAGCAGGTAGAAGAACAAGACGAAGAACAGGACGACGCAGAGCAATCCGGCGAGTGCGATGTAGGCAACATCAAGTCCGGTTCCGGCCTGGGCGAAGCTGCCTTCGCTCATGCTCTGTGAAATTCGATCCCAGGGAATGCCGCCATTGATCTTGACGCTGGCGCGCGAAGCGAACACTTCGGCGGACAGGATGCCAAGCACGGTCAGCAGCAACATGACTCCGCTGACCCAGATCGGCGTCCAGTAGAAGCCGCCCTTGTGTTCCCAGTATTCGCGTTTGATCAGCCAGGCGAACGTGTTCATGCGTAGGTTCCTTTCATGGTGGCGACGAACAGGTCGGCGATACTCGGTTTGTGCAGTTCACCGAGTTCGGCCAGGCGTGTGCGGTCGACGCCGTCGAACAAGAAAATCGATTTGCCGAAGATCTGTCGCTCATTGAGCGGATTCAACGCGCGTGCGGCATCGGCCTTGTCCGGATTGACCATGACCTCGGCGTAGCGATCGGCGATTTCGTCCATCGATGCGTTCAGAGCGATCTTGCCGTCGCGGATGAAGATCAGGTCAGTGAGGATGTGCTCGACCTCCTCGACCTGATGGGTGGTGACGACAATGGTCTTGTCTTCATCGAAATATTCGCTGAGCAGATTCTCATAGAAGGTTTTCCGGTAGAGGATGTCGAGACCAAGCGTCGGTTCATCGAGAACCAGAATGCGCGCGTCGATGGCCATGACCAGAGCCAGATGCAATTGCACGATCATGCCCTTGGACATTTCGCGTACGCGCATCTTCGGCTTGATCTTGGTTCGGGCGAGAAAAGCTTCGCATTTCGGTTTTGAGAAGCGAGGATGCACGCCGCCGACAAAGTCGATGGCCTCACAGACCCGGATCCAGCGTGGCAACACGGCGACATCGGCAATGAAACAAACCTGCTCCATCAGCTTTGCGCGCTGGCTGCGTGGATCGAGTCCAAGGACCGAAAGGTTGCCTTCGAATTCGCTCAAGCCCAGGATCGACTTGAGAGCCGTGGTCTTGCCGGCGCCGTTCGGACCGATCAGCCCGACGATGCGGCCAGGTTCGATATCGAAATCGACCGCATCGAGCGCAACGGTGGTGCCATAGCGCTTGCTCAGGCCTCTGGCGTGGATGACGGCGCTCATCGGGTCTCTCCTTCGGATTTCGGTGCGTGTTTGAGAAGCGTTGCCAGATCAATACCCATGCGCTCGAGGCGAGCGGCCAATGGAGGCCATTCCTCGTTCAGGAAGCGCTCGCGTTCGGATTTCAGCAGTGCGCTGCGCGCACCTTCGGTGACATACATGCCAAGCCCCCTTCTCTTTTCCACCAGGTTCTCTTCGACCAGTTCCTGGTATGCCTTGGATACGGTGATCGGGTTGATCTGGAAATCCGCAGCCACCTGGCGAACCGATGGCAGCGCATCTCCCTGTTTAAGCACACCATCAAGGATCATCGCCACAACGCGGTCGCGAAGCTGGCGATAGATCGGTGTGTTGTCGTTCCAGACCATGCTCATCGGTTTAGTCCTTGATTGCATTGGGCAGCATTCTGCCAAACGAATAGTAGGGCATGTCCAGACGACCATGCGGCATGCCACTGGAACCCGAAGAGTGGGAGTGCGAGGCATCCCGTGAGACCGATGCGACGGCTTGCGTCGACACGCCGGTCAAGGTTTGACCAACGATCGGTCGCACGATAACCAGTGGCAAGGTCGGGATCTGCTCAGGTGCGGAAACGTGGATGGTCGAGAGCATCGGCACCGCATCGACTTGCGCCGGGGGTGTGTGATGCTCGGTGTTGGCCTGCGGCATCGGAGCAATCAGCTTGCCGATCTCCAGCACCCCAATCGTGACGGTAATGGCGACGGCGAGCAGCATGCGGGCTTGAATGAGTCGGGACATGATGACCTCCTTGAGGTCTACTGATGAGCTGGTGTTGTAGGCAACTATAACACCTAAACTGAGGGTGTCAATAGGTTGAAGAGCGGGAGTGGGGAGTGGGGAGTCGCAGCAAGCGAAACGCAGTTTCGCAGCGAAACCGCAGGAGCGCCTTCAGGCGCGAGATGTACCATCACGTCAGGAAGATGCCTCGCCCGTAAACGGGCTCCTATCAGATTTGTGGCAAATTGTGTTTCGCTTACGCCCCGCTCACCGGAGTTACACCCATGTCCCGATTCCTGCTCACGTTATGCCTGCTCTTCGCCAGCGTCTCTGCGTACGCCTGCAGCGACCTTCTCAATACCGAATTCCGTCCGCTTGCGGGAAAGGGGAAGGTCGATCTGTGCAAGACCTATGGTGGCAAGGTGTTGCTGATCGTCAATACCGCAAGCAAGTGCGGGTTCACCCCGCAATACGACGCGCTGGAAACGCTCTATGCCGAGTACAAGGATCGTGGATTCGCCGTGCTCGGCTTCCCGTCGAACGACTTCCGCGGTCAGGAACCCGGTACCGAAAAGGAGATCAAGGAATTCTGCACGCTGACCTATGGCGTCAAATTCCCGATGTTCGAAAAAGTCCACGTCAAGGAAGAAGATGCCCATCCGTTCTACGCCAAGCTTGCCGCCGCATCGGACGGTCGCTATCCGAGCTGGAATTTCTACAAGTACCTGGTCGATCGCAACGGCGAAGTCGTTGCCGACTTCCCGAGCAAGGTCACGCCGGATGACGAGGAACTGGTTGCCAGGATCAGACAGCTGCTGGATGCGCCAGCAAGACTAGGGCAACGCTGATCAAGTGGCCCAACCGTCATGGCATTCAGAAGGTTCGCCGGTCGTGCTGCGTGGCGAAGTGAAGGCTGGTTGCCTTGACCAGCCGCGCGGTGCGGCTGGCGGACCTTCTGGATGCCACCTGTTTCAACAA
>NZ_DASSYD010000209.1:0-23750 GCF_035703485.1 Dokdonella sp.
CGTGCCCGGCAGCGGGCCGGGCAAGGGCGTACTCGATCTTCTGGGCGATGGCTCGTTCAGCTACACGCCGGACAATCCGGCCGGCACGATCGGCATCCAGTTGAAGTGGTCCTACCAGGGAAATGGCGGCGTGCCGGACAACCCGCCGCTGATCATCGACCTCGATGGCGATGGCATCCCCGAAATCATCACGACGAACACGATCAGCAGCCACCTCGATCTTTATGCCATCCATGGTGACACCGGCAGCGAATATTTCACGATTCCCTATTACAACCGGGCGGTCGCCACCAGTACCGCCATGGCCAGCGCAGACATCGATCTGGACGGCCACCCCGAGATCATCGTGATCGGCAATGAACCGGGCTATGCCGTCGGCCAATCCGGCAAGAAACTGATGGCGTTTGACCACACCGGCCAGCTCAAATGGGTCAGCGAGGCCCTGCCGGGCAGGTATGCGACCAGCACTGGAATTGCCTCCGAAGGAGAGATGAGCAAGGCCTCGATCACCATTGCCGACATCGATCAGGATGGCACGCCCGAGATCCTGGTTGGCATCACGACCCTGGGGTTGAGCCGGATCGGCTATCAGGTATGGGACAACCAGGGCAACAAGCTCGATCATGTCTACACCAGTGGCTCGGGCACGGCACTCGCGCCAGCGCGCGTGGAGGTCGTCGACCTGGATCTCGATGGCGTGCCGGAAATCGTCATGGGCTCGGCCGCCTGGACGCACGATGGCCAGTTGCTGTGGTCACATCCCGAGTTCAATCTCAACTTCGTATCGGCCAACCTGTATCCGCTGGTCGCCAATCTCGACGATGACCCCTACCCTGAAATGGTGCGCATGGCCGTCTATCCGGCGCCGTCGGGAACGCTGGTTGCCTGGAACCACGATGGCAGCACGCTGTGGACGGTGACCTATCCGAATGCCAACGAGCACGGCCAGTTCGGCATGATTTCGATCGCCGATGTCGACAACGATGGCAAGGCCGATATTCTCCTGCCGCCCGGAGGTGGCGATTCCACCTTCCGCGTTCTCAACGGCGCCGATGGCACGCTCAAATGGTCGCAAACTGCACCGGGCAGCGGTGGTGACACCGCCAACAGTGGCGTGGCCGCGACCGTCATGGATATCGACAACGATGGCATCAGCGAGGTCGTGTATCTCGACTTCTACCGGACATTCCACGTTTGGGATGGCCGGGACGGCAGCGTCAAACTGGAAGTTCCGAGCGGTGACAGCGGTTGGTCGTTTCAGAGCTCGCTGCCGATCTTTGCCGATGTCGATGGCGACGGCCATTCCGAACTGGTCACGATTGGCAGCTTCGGGGGTGCTGACCTGATCCGCGTCTACCAGAGCCCGGCCGATGACTGGCCGCCGATGCGCGCGATCTGGAACCAGAACAGCTACCACGTCACCAATATCAATGACGACGGCACGGTGCCGCAGTTCGAGCGCGCGCACTGGCTGCTGCCGGGACTCAACCAGAATCTGATCAACCAGCGCCTGCCCGAGGAACGCTTCAGCACGACCGACTCGTTCACCTATCGGGCCAGCGACGGCGAGCTGCAATCGAATCTCGCCACGGTCGACATCAACATCCTGCCGCCGAACGCGCCGCCGCAGATTCTTTCGACTGCGCGGCTGCTGGCATCGCCGGGTTTCGAGTACACCTACGCCGTGCTCGCGGTCGATGCCGATGTCGGCGAAGTGCTGAACCATGCGCTGGATCAGGCGCCGGCCGGCATGAGCATCGATGCCAATCACGTTATCCACTGGACGCCGACCGCGGGTGATGCCGGCGATCACGTGGTCGTCGTTTCGGTGACCGACAGCGTCGGTGTGGCGACCTATCAGACCTGGACGCTGACGGTGACCGGGGCGGTGAACGTGCCGGATGTCGCCGCAGACGTGCAGGCCACCGCCGTCGCGACGCTTGAAGCGGCCGGCCTTGCCGCCGATCCGATCGAGCCGGTCTACAGCGCCAGTGTGGCGGTCGGCACGGTGGTCAGCCAGATGCCCGCCGGCGGCAGCAGTGTCGCGGCCGGATCTTCCGTGCGCCTGAATGTCTCCAGGGGCCCGCAGCCGATCGAGGTGCCGAATGTGCTCGGGACCAATAGCGAAGATGCCATCTCGACCCTGCTGGTCGCCGGGCTCAGCGTCGGTCCACTTGAATACGCCAACGATGCGTTGGCACCGCGGGGCAGCGTGCTCTCGCAGGATCCCGCACCGCACGCCCAGCAGGCATCGACCGAGCCAGTCACCCTGGTGATTTCCGGCGGGCCGCGCGCGCTGATTGCGCTGAGTCCGTCGGTGATCCTGGCCGGCAACTCGGCCAATGTCACAGTCAGCATCCACAACCCGGATGGCAGTCTGGTTGATCCAGCGCCCACGGTGACCCTGAACCTTGATGTGCAAGCCAGCGATTTCAGCGGCACTCCGCCCGTGCTGAACGGCACGAGCATCCAGACCAGTGCCGGTGGTCAGGGCGTGTTCCAGGTGCGTGCCGACTTCAATGCCGGCACGCCTGAATCAATCGCCACGCAAGCGGTGGCGATGCAGCCGATTTCCGATGGTCCTTCGGGCGACCTGTTCGGCGCGTTCGGCGCCCAGCTTGCGCAGTTCTCCGATCTGCTCGCCCAGCTCAAGGCGGCGGTCGATGCCAATGACACGGGTGCGATCACCACACTCGATGCGCAGCTGGCTGTGCTGCGCGATTCGATCGCCACGATCCGCCTGCGCAGCATGACCCCGCTGGCACCGGTTGGCGGCGTTCCGCCGAGTCCCGAAATCGCTGCGGCCAATGGTTTCCCGGCGGGGCCTGATGATCTCGCTTACTCGGGTGCGGCGCTGAATCTGATTCCTCTGCTGCAGGAGATCGAAAACGCGGTCAACGACGACGGCACACCGCCCGGCGTGCTGCGCTTCCTCAACCAGACCCTGAGCGCAAATGTTGGCGCGATCAAGCAACTCGATGTGCACACCTGGGGCGTGCTCGACAGTTCAACGGCACTGATCAACGTGGTCGGTACCCGCGTACCGCTGCTGCTGGTGGCGAATATCGATCGGGTCCGCCAGGCGATTGCCGACGCGGGCTTCGGCTCCGGCGGGGTCGCGGCCAAGAGCTCGGCCGCGCCCAACGGCGGGTTTTCGCTCGGCTCTGTCCTCAGCGCAACCTCGATACAGACCGGTCTGATCAAAGACCTTTACGGCGGCTATCTCTATCAATTGATCCGTACCGGGGTGACGATCGCGGCCAATGATCTGCTGCAGACCTTCGTCAACAATACGGCGATCTCCGGCCTCATTACCGGATCCAGCATTGCCCTCAACATCTTCGAGCTGCCGAACTCGGTGATCGAAGGATTCGGCTTCAACACGCAGCTGGCCGAAGCCAATCATGTGTTCATCATCGGGCCGGATCTGATCGATTCGGTGGTCGACCTGCTTGATGGCCTGCCGTCTGCCGAGGACTTCAAGGATCTCAACGACATCAACGACAATGTTTCCTCGCTGGTCGAGGCCGGGGGTAGCGTCAATGCGGCCTTTAACAAGGCCAATTCCTCGCCGGATGCGGTCGAGCGCGGCTGCCTGTTCGAAAGCCATCCCGCCTGCCGGCAGCTGGTCTATTCGAACGGCATTGGCTCGGTCTACCAGGCCGACGGCGCTCTCAACCTGCCTGCACCGGTCATCATCATCGTGACCAATCTCGGAGCACCGGGAGGCATGGGCGCCTACCTCGCCTATTTCGTACCGACCCGCGAACAGGCATCCGGGGCAGTTGGCGGGGCGGTGAGCAGTGGGCAGTAAGCCGTGAGCGATTAGCGGGAAAGGCGGTCGAGGAAAGTTTGACCATTTCCTGTACCGCAACCTGCTCTCCACGCACTTCTTCCCACCGCGGGATTGCAGTGGCACCGCGCCTGTTCAGGCTCACCCCTGCCATTCGTCATGCCTGAAAATGCTTGCGTTGAAGACCAGCGAACCCTAATATTGTACTGATAAGTATTGTTATCTTGGACGCTTGCATGATCCTCCTTCAACGCCGTCGACAGCGGCATTTGAGACTTGGCGTCAGCCCTGCCGCTCGCCTGTCTGTACGAATCGGTCTGCTGTCTGCGCTGGCGTTTGCACTTGCCGCTTGTGCGGTCGGACCGGATTTTCGTTCTCCCACGGTGGCGGCGGATGCCGGCTATCGAAGCGATGCGCTGCCGGATGCGACCCGTTCGGCTGATGCGCCGACCGGCGACGCCCAGCGCTTCCTGCAAGGTGAAAGCGTGTCGGCGCAATGGTGGACGACGTTCGGCAGCGACGAATTGAACCGCCGTGTCGAACAAGCGCTGGCCAACAATCCGAGCGTCGCCTCGGCGCAGGCTGCATTGCGCCAGGCCGATGAACAGACTGCCGCGACACGCGGCGGATTGTTTCCGTCAATCGATGCTTCGCTGGGCGCCAATCGGCAGAAGAATCCAGCCGCCACGACAGGCGCATTCAATGCATCGCCGTACACGATCCACAATGCCTCGATCGATATCGGCTACCAGCTCGACCTTTTTGGCGGCGTGCGTCGTGGAATCGAAGCGCAGTCCGCACGCGCGGATTTTCAGCGCCATCAGCTCGATGCCACTTATCTGAGTCTGGCCACGAACGTCGTCACCACGAGTATCCGGGAAGCCTCTTTGCGCGGACAGATCCGCGTAACCGAGGAAATCATCAAGATTTTCCAGGAGCAATTCGACCTGATTGACAAGCAATTCAAGACGGGCGCGAAATCCCAGGGCGATGTGCTCTTCGCACAGAGTCAGGTCGCAGCCGCGCGTACGCAACTGCCGCCGCTGCGCAAGGCGTTGGCACAAACCCAGACCCAGCTGGCCGTCTATCTCGGACATTTTCCATCGCAATCGGAACTGGAGGCGCTCGATCTCGATGCCTTTACGCTGCCAACGGAATTGCCGGTCAGCCTGCCATCCGCGCTGGTCCGTCAGCGCCCCGATATTCGTGCGGCTGAAGCGCAACTGCATGCGGCCAGCGCCGAAGTCGGCATTGCCACGGCCAATCTGTTTCCGAACATCGGTTTGTCTGCCTCATACGGCTCGCAAGCCCTGGACAGCAGCAATCTTTTCGGCAATTCCGCCGAGGCCTGGAGTCTCGGACTCAATCTGTTGCAGCCGATATTTCGCGGTGGCTCCCTGCGCGCGCAGAAGCGCGCCGCTGAAGCGGGGCTCGACAAAGCCGCTGCCGACTATCGCACGACTTTGTTGAGCGCATTCCAGAATGTTGCCGACGTGTTGCGTGCACTTGAACTCGATGCCGAAGGACTGGCCTCGCACGCGGCAGCCAACGAAGCCACCGCCCGCAGTCTGGAGATCACCAGTCGACAATATGAGGACGGATCGGTTTCCTATCTGCAGGTACTCATCGAAACTCGCCAGTATCAACAGGCAAAGCTCGGCCTGATCGATGCACGCGCCAGCCGTCTGGCAGACAGCGCGGCGTTGTACGCGGCGCTTGGTGGCGGCTTCGACGACCTGGCCGCGGGTTCAACCGGCGTTGTTGATCGCCCCGCTCCCTGACAACGAGCCAAGTTCCGATCCATTCTTCGTCGATACGGCAGCACCGTCTTGTCGGCTCTGATCCAGAACCATTGAACAAAAAGAGGAATGCGCATGAATCCGCGCAGTGAACGCAAACCCAGCTCCCGCAAACGCATGATCATCATGATCTTCCTTGTCGGTGGTTTTCTGGCCGTGTTGATTGGCTGGAACTTCTTTCAGAGTTACATGGGAAAGAAATACGCCGAAAATGCTCCGGTGCCTGCGCAAACCGTGACCTCGGCCAAGGTCGTCAGTTTGCCGTGGCAACCCGAGCAGAGCAGCGTCGGCACCTTGCGTGCCGCGCAGGGTGCCGACCTTGCGTTCGATGTGGGTGGCATCGTCACCACGGTCAGCGTCAAATCAGGCTCTGAAGTGAAAAAGGGACAATTGCTGATCGAGCTGAATGCCGACGATCTCATCGCCCAGCGACGCCAGCTCGAAGCCAATGCGGCCTTGCTCAAGGTCAACCTCGATCGCGCGCGTCAGCAGCTTGCCTACAAGGGCATCAGCCAGGCTGATTTCGATAGCGCTGAAGCGAGCTACAAGGCCGCCCAGGCCGGCGTCAATCAGCAGCAGGCCCTGATCGACAAGCGCCAGTTGCGCGCACCGTTCAGTGGTCGTGTCGGCATCGTCAGCCTGACGCCTGGCAGTTATGTGAAATCCGGAGATGTCGTACTCACCCTGCAGCAGCTCGATCCGGCCTTCGTCGACCTGAATATCCCGCAGGACAAACTGGCCGAGGTCAAGGTCGGACAAACCGTCGTGCTGTCGCTGGAATCCATGCCTGATCGCCCGTTCCTTGGTGCGATCACCGCGATCAGTCCGAAACTTGACGTCGCCACACGCAATGCGAAGGTCGAAGCCAGTGTCCCAAACAGCGAGAAATTGCTGACCCCGGGCATGTTCGCCAATGTCGCCATCCAGGTCGGTGAAGAGAAGCCTTATCTGACCTTGCCGCAGTCGGCGATCACCTTCAATCCGTATGGCGAAACGGTGTTCCTGGTCAAACGCTCGGGCAAAAAAGATGCCGAAGGCAAGCCAGCGAAGCCAACCGCGCAATCGGCCTTTGTCACCACGGGATCCAAACGTGGCGACCAGATTGCCGTACTCAGCGGCGTCAAGGAAGGCGACGAGGTCGTCACCAGCGGACAGCTCAAGATCAAGAATGGAACACCACTGATCATTGACAACAGCATTCTCCCTCCGAATGACGCGGCACCGACGCCACAGGAAAAGTGATTGATCGACGCAAGCCTGGCGCATGCGCGCTCGGCAATCTGCGCGTTGCGCACCTCATCCTCGCAAGTGAAAAGCGAAACTCATGAAATTCACTGACTCCTTCATCAACAAACCGGTCTGGGCGATAGTCGTCAGCCTGGTTATTCTGGTTCTCGGCTTGCGCTCGGCGCTGGACATGAGCGTGCGCCAGTTCCCGAAAACCGAGAACGCCGTGGTCACCGTGTCGACGGCGTATTACGGAGCGGATGCGCAGACCGTCGCCGGCTTCATCACCCAGCCGCTGGAGGCCGCGATTGCCCAGGCCCAGGGCATCGACTATCTGTCCTCGTCGAGCGTCAGTGGCGCGTCTTCGATCACGGCCACGCTCAAGCTCAATTACGACTCCAACCGCGCGCTCACGGAAATCCAGACCCAACTCAGTGCGGTCAGCAACCAGCTACCCCCGCAGGCACAAAAGCCAGTGGTATCGGTACAGGTCGGTCAGACCACGGCGGCGATGTATATCGGCTTCTTCAGTCCCAGCCTGCCGACCAACAACATCACCGACTACGTTCTGCGTGTGGTCAAGCCGCAGCTGGATTCGCTTGATGGCGTGCAGGAAGCACAACTCATCGGTGGCCGCCAGTTCGCCTTGCGCGCCTGGCTGGATCCATCGCGCATGGCCGCACACAACGTGACCGCCACCGATGTATCGAGGGCGCTGACCGCGAACAACTATCTCGCCGCGGTGGGCTCGACCAAGGGCAATGCGGTCACCGTGCCGCTGACCGCGGCCACCGACCTTCACTCGGTCGATGAATTCCGCAAGCTCGCGGTGACCTCGAAAGATGGCGCCGTCGTACACCTCGAAGATGTCGCAACCGTCGTTCTAGGTGCCGAGGATTACAACTCCTTCGTCGCCATCAACGGCAACCAGTCGATCTTCATCGGAATCAATGCGGCACCAGATGCCAACGTGCTCGATGTTGCCGAGCGCGTTCGCAATGTGTTTCCGGAAATCCAGGCGCAACTGCCAACCGGTCTGTCCGGCAAAATTGCCTTTGATGCCACCGACTTCATCACGACCTCGATTGATGAGGTGGTCAAGACGCTGGTCGAGGCACTGCTGATCGTTACCCTTGTCATATTCCTTTTCATGGGCAGCTTGCGCGCGGTGATGATTCCGGTCATTGCCATGCCGTTGTCGCTGATTGGCGCGTTTTTCGTCATGCTCATGTTCGGCTACACGATCAACCTGATCACCTTGCTTGCGCTGGTGCTCGCCATCGGCCTGGTCGTCGATGATGCGATTATCGTTGTAGAGAATGTTGACCGGCATATCACCGAGGAAGGCAAGACACCGCTGCAGGCGGCGCTGGTCGCCGCGCGCGAGTTGACCGGGCCGATCATCGCCATGACGATCGTGCTGATTGCGGTGTACGTACCAATCGGATTCCAAGGAGGCTTGACCGGCGCGTTGTTCACCGAATTTGCCTTCACCCTGGCGGGTGCGGTGACCGTCTCAGCGATCATTGCGCTTACCTTGAGCCCGATGATGTGCGCACGTTTCCTCAGGTCAGGACACGAAGGAAGCAAGTTCGTCGCCTATGTTGATCGCCAGTTTGATCGCGTGCATTCCGGCTATCAGCGCCGCCTGCGCGGAACTCTTGATACCTGGGTCGTGATGATCGTCATGGGTGCGATGATCTTTGCCGGTACGGCGTTTCTGTTCATGAACTCGAAATCCGAACTCGCTCCGGAAGAGGATCAGGGCATCGTCGTCGGCGTTGCCACGGCGGCACCGGATGCGGCACCGGCGCAGATCAAGAAGGTCATGGAGCAAATGCAGGCCATCACCGAAACCATTCCCGAAGTCCAGCAGACGTTCCAGTTCACCGGATTCTCGGGTCCCAACTCGGTACTCACCGGGGCCAAGCTGGTGCCGTGGAGCGAACGCAGTCGCAATGCCCACCAGATCCAGCTCGAACTGCAGAAGAAGTGGGGCGCAATGGCGTCGACCAATGCCTTTGCGTTCCAGTTTCCTTCCTTGCCAGGTGCGCGCGGGCAGCCCGTCGAAGTGGTCATGACCACCACCGAGCCGTTTGAAAACCTCTACGAAGTTGCCAAGAACGTACTGGCGAAGTTGCAAAGTAGTGGCAAGTTCTACTTTGTCGACATGAACCTGAAGATCGACAAGCCGCAGGCCACCCTTGAAGTGGACCGCGACATGGTCACCGCGCTGGGTTTGACCCAGCAGGATGTCGGTGCCTCGCTCGGCGCTGCGCTCGGCGGCGGCTACGTCAATTATTTTTCGATCGCGGGCAGGTCGTATCGGGTCATCCCGCAAGTGTTGCAGAAAGACAGGCTCAACCCCGACCAGGTTCTCGACTACTACATCCGAGCCGGTGATGGTTCATTGGTGCAGGCCTCGACCGTGGCCAGCATCAAGAATTCCGTCGTGCCGCAGTCGTTGACGCGATTCCAGCAGCTCAATTCGGTCACCTTCTCGGGCGTACCCGCAGTCACCCAGGGTGAAGGCATCGCACTCGTGCGCGACACGATTCGTGATATCGCGCCGGCCGGCTATCAGGTTGATTACGGTGGTCAGGCTCGACAGTTCATGAACGAGTCGGGCGGCTTTGCGCTGACCTTGCTGTTCGCCGTGATCATCGTTTACCTGGCCCTGGCTGCACAGTTCAACAGCTTGCGTGATCCCATCGTGATTCTGGTCTCGGTACCGATGGCGATGTTCGGCGCGATGATCTTCATCAACCTGCTGCCGGGCTTCGTCGGCATGGGTGCGATCTCGACGCGCTGGGCAACCTCGCTCAACATCTACACCCAGGTTGGCCTGGTCACCCTGATGGGCCTGATCTCCAAGCACGGCATCCTCATCGTCGAGTTCGCCAACGAGCTGCAGCGCGCCGGCAAGACCAAGCGCGAAGCGATCGAGCAGGCCGCAGCAACACGCCTGCGCCCTATCCTGATGACGACCGCGGCGATGGTGTTCGGCGTCATGCCGCTGGTCTTCGCCAGCGGTGCCGGTGCAGCCGGTCGCTTCAACATGGGCCTCGTCATCACCACCGGTCTGACCATCGGCACAATTTTCACCTTGTTCGTGGTGCCGGCTTTTTATCTGTTGCTGGCTCAGGATCATCACGGTGAATCGGCCAAGAAGCTCGAAGACGAGGGAGCGCCTGCACACGCTTGACCCGGCGTTTGCTTGCGACGACGGTAGAATCGGCGCATGAGCAATACCGTCCATGATTCGGCGCTTGGAAAAAGCGTCATTGGCAGCGCCGTGTACGATCCGGCGCTGCTGTTTCCGATTCCACGTGCGAGTGGGCGTGACGCGCTTGGGCTTGCGTCGCCGTTGGCCTTCCATGGCGTCGATATCTGGAATGCCTATGAGTTGTCCTGGCTCAATACGCGGGGCAAACCGTGCGTGGCGATGGCGGAATTCCGCGTTCCGGCGAGCACGCCGAATCTGATCGAATCGAAATCCTTCAAGCTGTATCTCAACAGCCTCAATGCGATGCGCTACGCGGATTTTGAAACCGTGCAGAGATTGTTGAGCTCAGATCTGTCCAAAGCAGCGGGTGGCGACGTGGCGGTCGTTTTGAGCGAGCTCGAAGCATCGCCAACAACGACCATCCAGTCACTCGATGGTTGCAGCATCGACAGGCTGGACATCGACATCGAGAACTACGGTCCGCCGCGGGCTGGTCTGCTTGGCGCAGCCGTCGACGTGAAACCGGTCGAGGAGTCGCTGGTTTCCAATCTGCTCAAATCGAACTGCCCGGTAACCGGCCAGCCGGACTGGGCCAGTGTGCAGATTCGTTACGTTGGAGCGCCGATTGATCGAGCGGGCTTGCTGCGCTATCTGGTTTCGTATCGCAACCACGATGACTTCCACGAGCAATGTGTCGAGCGAATTTTTCGAGACATCCATGAGCAATGCCAACCCGAGCAACTGACGGTCAGCGCGCGCTATACGCGCCGTGGTGGTCTCGACATCAACCCGTGGCGCAGCAATGTTGCTGGCCTTGTTGTTGGCAACCCGCGCCTTGCCCGCCAATAGGGCTGCGGCGTGAACACCGTGTAACCAGAGTTCACGAATGGCTGCCGGAAAAACGGTTTCTTAACGCACAGACAGTGTATTTTTGAGGGCTGAACCTGTGTGGAGATCAGCATCATGGCCAACGAACCCGGCAAGCCGGACTTTTCAAACGTAAAGAGTGGCGTCGAATCGACCGCCCCGCCAGCCCCGGCCAAGCCCGATTTCAGCAACGTCAGCAGCGGCGTCGAGTCCACGGCCCCGGCAACTTCCGCCCCGACCGTGCAGACCTATACCGTCGTTGGCGGAGACAGCCTGTCGAAAATCGCCAAGAAGTTTTACGGCAATGCCAACAAGTGGCGCGAAATCTTCGAAGCCAATCGCGATCGCATCAGCAATCCGGACATGATCCAGATCGGCCAGGTCCTCAAGATTCCCGTTGAAAAAACCTCATCCAAGGAGCCCACCGATCATGAATAAGCTGCCCATCCGTTCACTCACTCTCGGCCTCGCCGTTGTCGTTGCCCTGGCCGCTTGCGGCAAGAAGGAAGAAGCACCTGCGCCTGTCGTGGCGCCCGCACCCGCACCGGCGCCTGTCGAAACGGCACCGCCTGCGGCGCCGGTTGTCGAGACAGCCAGCTTTGCCGGATTGACCCTCGGCAATGCGGTTGATGAGAATCAGAACGTCACCACGCCGATGACGACGTTCGCCCCCACCGATACGATCTACGCCGCCGTCGCGACCAAGGGTGCCGCACCGAACGCCGCGATTGTCGCCCGCTGGACGTTTGGCGACGATCAGCTCGTCGACGAAAGCAGCCAGTCGATCGCGCCGACCGGTGACGCCGTGACGACTTTCCACATCGCCAAGGCGGATGGCTGGCCGGTCGGCACATACAAGGTCACCATCACCCTGGATGGAAATCCGGTTGCAACCGAGGAATTCGACGTCAAGTAATTCCTGCAAGCGTGAGCAAGAACACGAAAGGCGCGGAGCAATCCGCGCCTTTCGTCATTGCAAATACGACCGGCATTGGCGCATGCGCCCCATTCCAGCGACAATAGCCCCGAACTGCGCCCGCCGCTGCGCCCCGCCGCGGCCTTTCTGCGCAACAACCCCAAGCGGAGACTTACATGGCCGAATCCACCCTCACGCCCCCTGCCGGTGGCGAGACGATCACCATCGCCAATGGCGTCCTCAACGTACCGGATCAGCCGGTTATTCCGTTTATCGAAGGCGATGGCACTGGCCCGGATATCTGGAAAGCCTCGGTGCGCGTATTTGATGCCGTGGTCGAAAAGGTCTATGGCGGCAAGCGCAAAATCCACTGGATGGAAGTGCTGGCCGGCGAAAAAGCCTTCAATGAGACCGGCAACTGGCTGCCCGACGCAACTGTCGCTGCCTGTCGCGAATATCTGGTCTCGATCAAGGGTCCGCTGACCACGCCGGTCGGTGGCGGTATTCGCTCGCTCAACGTCGCTCTGCGCCAGATGCTTGATCTGTACGCCTGCGTGCGTCCGGTGCGCTGGTTCAACGGCGTGCCGTCGCCGGTGAAGGACCCGTCCAAGGTCGACATGACGATCTATCGCGAGAATACCGAGGATATCTACGCCGGCATCGAATTCCAGCAGGGCTCCGATGATGCGAAGAAATTTGCTGCGCTGATCAAGGAAAATTTCCCGGATCGCTACAAGAAAATCCGCTTTCCGGAAACCTCGGGTTTCGGCCTGAAGCCGGTATCGATTGAAGGTACCGAGCGTCTTGTGCGCGCGGCGATCCAATACGCGATCGACAACGATCGTGATTCGGTGACCCTGGTGCACAAGGGCAACATCATGAAGTTCACCGAAGGTGGCTTCCGTGACTGGGGCTACGCGCTCGCGCAAAATGAATTTGGCGCGGTCGAGATCGATGGCGGTCCGTGGTGCAAGTTCAAGAATCCGAAGACCGGCAAGGAAATCATCGTCAAGGACGCCATCGCCGATGCCTTCCTGCAGCAGATCCTGTTGCGTCCGGCCGAGTACGACGTGGTCGCCACGCTCAACCTCAACGGCGACTATCTGTCCGACGCACTGGCCGCCCAGGTCGGCGGCATCGGCATCGCGCCGGGCGGCAACATCAACTATGTGACCGGCCACGCCGTGTTCGAGGCAACTCACGGCACCGCACCAAAGTATGCCGACCTCGACAAGGTCAACCCCGGTTCGCTGATCCTCTCCGGCGAAATGATGCTGCGCTACATGGGCTGGCACGAAGCCGCCGACGCAATCATTGCGGCGATGGACAAGGCGATCAGCCAGAAGCAGGTCACCTACGATTTCGCCCGCTTGATGGAAGGCGCCACCGAGGTGAAGTGCTCGGAATTCGCCGACCGTCTGATTGCGGCGATGTGATTGGGGGCCGGGAATCGAGAATAGGGAATGGGGAATGGTTTGAGTTTCACGGGTCGTGGAGTCGCGTGGCTCGATTCTGATCTCCTGTCAGCCCGATCATTGACCACGGGCGGTGCGCTGCATGCCGCCGTTCGTGCTCTCCCATTCCCTACTCCCCACTCCCCACTCCCGGCCGTCACTTCGTGACGGCCACCATCCAACACCGGGCAGCGGCGCTCGTCCTCGACGCCTTTCTCGACTACAACGCGCGTTTCTCGGATATCACGCGACGCGCCAAGCGGCGCTTCGAGCGGCGAGACTGGAAGTATGTGCGTGTCGATGCCGCCGCGCGTATCGATCTCTACGAAGTCTGCGTGCGTGAAACCCTGGGTCGGCTGGAGTTGCTGCTTGAGGAGCGCGTGCGTTCGCGTGCAATCTGGGCGCAGATCCGCAACGAGCTTGAAATCCTCGTCGCGCCGATGCTCGATCACGAGTTCCCGAAGACCTTCTTCAACTCGATGTCGCGACGTTTCTTTCATACCGACGGCGTCGCCACCGACATTGAATTCGTCGCCCTCGACAGCGAGCCGACCGAAGGCATCGACGATGCAACCGATCTGAACAGCTACTCGGCTGCGGATGGATTGGCCGCTGTATGTGAGCGAATTCTTGCCGACTATCCGTTTGCCAATGGCTACGCGGACATTGCCGGATGCGTGAAATCGATTGCGCGCAGACTCGGTGCACATATGCGCGCAATCGGGGTCAAGCGGGCCGATTCGATCGATCTGATCAAGACGGCGTTCTTTCGCGAGCGACGCGCCTATCTGATCGGGCGGGTCAGCACCGCGCAAGGCGACATGCCGCTGGTTATCGCCCTGATCAGTAGCGCTGATGGCGTGCGTGCCGACGCGGTCATCAGCAACGTCGATCAGGTTTCGCTGATTTTCAGCTACACGCGCAGCTACTTTCATGTCGACCTGCCGACGGTCAGCGATGTCGTCGTCTTTCTTGGTGCCCTGTTGCCGCACAAGCCGATCGAAGAGCTCTACACGGTGCTCGGTCGTGCCAAGCAGGGCAAGACCGAACGCTACCGCCATCTGTTCCGTCATCTCGGCAACCATCCCGGAGAACGCCTTGTGCGTGCCGATGGTGAGCGCGGCATGGTCATGGCCGTGTTCACGCCGAAATCGTATCCGCTGGTGTTCAAGGTCATTCGCGACCAGTTCGCCTATCCAAAGGACATCGCGCGCCGCCAGGTCGAGGAAAAATATCTGCTGGTATTTCGCTATGACCGCATCGGCCGCCTCGTCGATGCACAGGAATACCGTCATCTGCGCTTCCCGCGCCGCCAGTTCGATGAAGACATGCTCGAAGAGCTGCTCAGCCAGTGCGCGGAAACCGTCTCGCTCGATGGCGAGGAAGTGCTGGTCCGCCATTGCTATGTCGAGCGCCGGCTGCGACCGATGAACCTGTACGTGCGTGAGGCACCGCCCGATGCCGCGCGCCGCGCCATGCTCGACTACGGCCAATCGATCAAGGACCTCGCCCGCAGCAATATCTTTCCCGGTGATCTGCTGTTGAAGAACTTCGGCATTACCCGCGGCGGACGCGCGATCTTTTACGACTACGACGAACTCTGTCTGCTCGACACCTGCTGCTTCCGCACGATTCCCGAGGCGCGCTTTGAGGATGAAACGCGGCCACTGGAGGAATGGCTGACGGTGCGCGAAGGCGATGTCTTCCCGGAAATGTTTCCGCGCTTTCTCGGCGTCCCGGCCGACCTGCGTCAAGCCCTGATCGAGGTCCATGGCGAAATCTTCGATGCCGAGTGGTGGCGTGGCATCCAGCAGGGGATTGCGCGAGGCGACTACAGCGACATCCCGCCGTATCCGCCCTCTGCCCGTTTGCATCCGCCAAGCGCCGCGCAAGAATCCTGAAAAACGAAAAGCCCGCAGTGCGGGCTTTTCGTGATGTGCTGATGGGTGCCTGCGGTCAGAGCTTCTTGCGACCGAAGATCAGCGACAGCACGAACAGGACGATGAAGACGAGGAACAGGATCTTGGCAATACCGGCCGATGCGCCGGCGATTCCACCAAAGCCGAGTACCGCGGCGATCAGGGCGACAACTAGAAAAACAATGGCGTAATGCAGCATGGGAATATCTCCTCGATGATTGGAATTCCATCGCCGCTCTGCATGGCTCCCCGAGCTCCGCGATGACGAGATACACGTTAGTCGGGTGAAGATGAATTTCGCCCGAGGTTTTCCCTGCCAGCAGATGAACAAGGGGCTGCCGTTCAGTTTGCAGCGGTCTACCGGACACGCTGCAACGACAGCTCAACCAGCCTCACGGAACCCCGCCAACCCTATGCTAGGCTTAGCGGTCCCCCCCGCCGCCCTGTCGGCATCGAACTGGAGTCGACCATGAAAAAACTCTCATTGGCTGTTGCGCTGGCGCTCGCCCTGACCGCGTGTGGTCCCGCCGCCGAACAGCCCGCAGCACCCGAATCGACATCTGATCAACCCGCGGTTGCCGTTCCCCCCGCTGCCGCAAATCCGATCGACAGCATTCTTGCCGGTGCCTGGCGCTCGGATGCCAACAAGGCGCGCGACACCTATCGCCACCCGGCCGCAACGCTTGCGTTCTTTGGCGTGAAGCCGGATCAGACGATTGTCGAAATCGCTCCCGGCGGCGGTTGGTACACCGAAATTCTCGCCCCGTTGCTGATGAAGGACGGCCACTACATCGCGGCCATCGCGACCGATGCCAGCTCCGAGTACAACGCACGCAATAATGCCAAGTTCCGCGAGAAGCTTGCTGGCGATGCCGCACAATACGGCGCGGCCAAGACCGTCGAGTTCGATCCCGAGGCACCGAATTTTGGCCCGGATGGATCAGCCGATGTCGTCCTGACCTTCCGCAATGTGCACAATTGGGTCGGTGGCGGCAATGCCGAGGCGATGTTCAAGGGCTTCAACGCCGTGCTCAAGCCGGGCGGGACGCTTGGCGTTGTCGAGCATCGCGCAGCGGATGGCGCTGATCCCGCTTCCATCGAAAAGTCCGGCTATCTGACCACCGACTCGGTCATCAAGCTGGCTACCGACGCAGGTTTCACACTGGTCGAGCAGAGCGAGATCAATGCCAATCCAAACGACACCAAGGACTACGAAAAGGGCGTTTGGACCTTGCCACCCGGTCTCGCTCTGGGCGAAACCGACCGCGATAAATATCTGGCCATTGGTGAGTCGGATCGAATGACTCTCAAGTTCGTCAAGCCCAAGGCTGACCAGATCTTTGAGCAAGGCACCGATAGCGGTGATCCCGACGCAGGTAACGAATAAGCCCGATGGGCTTCCGGCAACCGGTCGCAGCAGCGACCGGTTGCCATCGCGCCATGCTGATCCTGTTCAACAAACCTTTCGGTGTGCTCTGCCAATTCACCGATCGCGAAGGCCGGGCGACGCTCGCCGACTACATCAGGCAGAAGAACGTCTATGCCGCCGGACGCCTGGATCGGGATTCCGAGGGACTGCTCCTGCTCACTGATGATGGCGCACTCGCTCATCGCATCACCGATCCGCGCCACAAGCAGTCGAAAACCTATTATGTCCAGGTCGAGGGTCGAGCCGAGCCTGCCGCGCTCGATGCATTGCGCAAGGGTGTGGTGCTCAAGGATGGCCCAACCTTGCCGGCCCGGGTCCGCGTCATTGATGATAAGCCGGATTGGCTGTGGCCACGCGATCCGCCCGTTCGCTTTCGCAAGTCCGTCGCCGACTGCTGGCTTGAGCTGAGCATCCACGAGGGTCGCAACCGCCAGGTTCGGCGCATGACCGCCGCGGTGGGTCTGCCGACCTTGCGCCTGATCCGGATTCGGGTCGGTGACCATGAGATTGGAAACCTGCAACCGGGTCAATCACGGCTGCTGAGGACATGAACTTCAAGGATCACTTCTCGGCCCATGCGGCCATCTATCGCGAGGCCAGGCCCCGCTACCCGGCTGCGTTGTTTGACTTTCTCGCCGCCCAGGCACCTTCGACCACGCGTGCCTGGGACCCCGGTTGCGGCAATGGCCAGGCCAGTGTCGACCTTGCCAGGCGCTTTGACGAGGTCATCGCCACGGACCCGAGCGTCGAGCAAATCGCCCATGCGATACCGCGATCGAACATTCACTACCGCGCGGAGCCGGCCGAGCGGACATCCATTGATGCAGCCAGCATCGATCTGGTTTGTGTTGCCCAGGCCCTGCACTGGTTCGAGCTGGATCGCTTCCACGATGAAGTGCGCCGGGTACTCAGGCCGCGTGGCATGGTTGCCTTCTGGTGCTATGCGGATTGCCGGGTTGATGCCGTGATCGACGCGCTGAAGAATCGGGTCTATGTGGACTTGACCGGCCCCTATTGGCCGCCCGAACGCACCCTGATTGAAGGCGGCTACTCGGATCTGTCTTTTCCATTCGAGCGAATCGTCGCGCCGCCGATCGAGCTATGCATGCAGTGGAATCTTGATCATTTTCTGGCCTATCTGCGTTCATGGTCGGCAACCCAACGCTATATCCGTGCAAACGGCCAGGATCCGGTTTCGCTGGTCGAAAATGAAATGCGCCAGGCCTGGGGTGATCCTGCTCGATTGCGCGCGGTACGCTGGGATTTCCATCTGCAGTGCGGGCGCCTCCAATAGCCCTTTGGGGTCCGGCAACGACCGAAAAATGTGCCAACTGTCTGTATGGATTTGCAGCCAGGCCCTTGAGCACGGACAATCGGCACCCACTTGATCAACGTTGTCTTAACCCCAGACGCACGTCTTGTGCGCACCATCAGGCCAAACCCGAACCGTGTCCGAATTCCTTCAGCGTCTGCCCGAGTTCATCGGCAATCATCCCTTTCTTTCGTTCGGTTTCATCGGCGTCGTCGTCGCCATGATTGCGATGGAAATCAACAAGTTCACCCGTGGCTACAAGACACTGACCCCGGCCGGACTGACCCAATTGGTCAACAGGAACAATGCCTTGCTGATCGATGTCTCGAGCATCCAGGACTACGAAAAAGGTCATGTTCCGGGCGCACGCCATGTCGCCATGAGTCAGTTCGATCCGGAAAACAAGGATCTGGCCAAGGCGAAAGACTTGCCTGTCGCGATCTATTGCAAGACCGGCCAAACCTCCGGATCTGCGGCAAAACGACTCAAGAAAGCCGGCTTCAGCGATGTCTATACTCTTGAAGGTGGATTGCGCTCGTGGATGGAGGCGCAGCTGCCGCTGGCCAAAGGCCGCAGCGCAAACTGACAAGCCGTAACACCGGCAACGCCTGACAGGCGGATTGGTCAACGTGCTTTGACACCCTCGGCATGGGATAATCCCTGCCCTTTTTTCCCCCATTTTCCGGAGCAACTTTCACCATGGCAGAGAATTCCCCCACCAACGGCGCGGTCAACCCCGCAGGCGCCGAAGCCAACCAGGCGCAACTCAACCTGCAGAAGCTTTACACCAAGGACATCTCGTTCGAAGTGCCGAACGCACCCAACGTTTTTCAGCTGCAAGGCCAGCCGGCCGTCGAGCTGAATCTGAGTCAGCGCGTCAATCCGCTTGCCGATGGCGTCTTTGAGGTTGTTCTGAGCGTCACCGTTACCTGCAAGATCGAAGAAAATACCGCTTATCTGGCCGAAGTTCATCAGGCGGGCATCTTCGGTGTCACCGGCTTCGATGCCGCCTCCCAGGAAGGTGTTCTGGCAACTTACTGCCCGAACGTGCTGTTTCCATACGTACGCCAGATCGTCTCCGACATGGTCCAGAGCGGTGGCTTTCCGCCGTTGTTCCTGCAGCCGATCAACTTTGATGCGATCTTCGCCGAGCAGCAGCGCCGCCGTGCCGAAGCTCCGGCTGAAGTCCCGGCACTGAACTCCTGAGCCAAGCACTGATGAGCACGCCGGTAGCGGTTCTCGGTGCCGGATCGTGGGGCACGGCTCTGGCCATGTTGCTCGCGCGAAACGGCGTTCCCACTACCTTGTGGGGACGCTCGCCGCAGGCCGTGGTCGATATGGCTACGGCGCGCGCGAACACCCGCTACCTGCCGGAGATAGCATTTCCGGATGCGCTCGGCATCAGTGCCGTGCTCGAAACCTGTGTACGCGACGCCGGCATCATCCTGATTTCGGTGCCGAGCCACGCCTTCCGCGATCTGCTCGACGAGATCACGCCGTGGGTTGCACCGGGCGCCGGCATTGCCTGGGCGACCAAGGGATTTGATCCCGGATCCGGTCGATTTCTGCATGAGCTGGTCGAGGAGCGTCTGCCGGATCACCCGGCTGCGGTGGTCACCGGCCCCTCGTTCGCCAAGGAAGTTGCACAAGGTCTGCCGACCGCACTGACCGTACAGTCCGATGATCCCGAATTTGCCCAGCGACTTGCCAGCCTGCTGCATGCCCCGACCTTCCGCGCCTACACCGGCAACGATATTCTCGGTGCCGAGCTAGGCGGAGCCATGAAGAACGTGCTCGCCGTCGCCACCGGCGTCGCCGACGGCATGGAGCTCGGACTCAATGCGCGCGCCGGCCTGATCACGCGCGGCATGAACGAAATCCTGCGCCTTGGCACCGCGCTCGGCGCAAAGCCCGAAACCCTGATGGGTCTGGCCGGCCTCGGTGATCTGGTGCTGACCTGCACCGGCGACCTGTCGCGCAATCGCCGACTCGGTATTGCCCTCGGTCGCGGCGTCTCACTGTCGCAAGCCGTCGCCGACATTGGCCAGGTCGTCGAAAGCATCGTCACCGTCGATGAGGTGGTTCGCCTCGCCCAGCGCGTCGGCATCGAATTGCCGATCGCCGAACACGTGCAACACGTCCTCCACGAAGACATGACCCCGGTAGAAGGCCTGCGCGCACTCCTCGCTCGCGAGCAGAAACCCGAATACCCCGAGTAGTCGCACGCCGCCATTGTTGGGAGCCCTCGTCAGGGGCGATGCTTTTGTACGGGAATAGATAATGGGGATTCGGGAAGGGCGAAAGCAGCAGCGCAATCTCCTGCAGGGCTCGCGCCAACCCGGAGTTCAATTGCGCGACCTCAACCCCCACCCACAAACCCCATCTGCCGCCAAGCCTCAAACGCGACGACGGCAACCGCGTTGGAAAGATTCAAGCTGCGATTGTCCGGCCGCATCGGCAAGCGGATGCGCTGCTCTGCAGGAATTGAATCGATGACCGCCTGCGGCAAGCCACTCGTCTCCGAGCCGAACATCACCGCATCATTTTCGTCGTAGCGCACGCTGTCGTAGCGCACCGTCCCGCGCGTCGACACAGCGAAGATGCACTTCGGCTTCACAGACAGCACGAAAGCATCAAGATCCTCATGCACGGTCAATCGCGCGTACTCGTGATAATCGAGACCGGCGCGTTTGAGCCTGGTGTCATCCAGCGCGAATCCCAGCGGCCCGATCAGATGCAATCGAGCACCCGTATTCGCGCACAGGCGAATCACGTTGCCGGTATTCGGAGGAATTTCGGGACGATGCAAGACGATATTGAGCATGTCCGGATTGTGCAGGAATTCGCCACGGATCGAGAAACTTGCGCCATCGACGGGCCTCCGTTGCGAATCAGCCATTGCGTCCGCGCGCGAGTTTCGGTTCGCTGGATTGCCGAATCTCGGAATCTTCCGCCCAATCCAACCAGTCGCGAGCCGAACAGCCTGCTGGACCGGCACGCAATCAAATTACTGTCGTTGATGCAGCACGCATGTCGAACTGGACAATATTGATCGCACCGCGCCTCAATCTCCGCGTCGGCCCAGCGCAAGATGCGTACGCCACGCGGCAGATTGGATGGTGCGTACCTGGTCCGGATCGAAATCGAGAACCGTGCCATTGCTCAGGCTGAGCCTCGCTGGCAAGCCGGTCGGTGATTGCTGATAAAGCTCCGCGAAGATGCTCAAGCCCGCTGCATAGCTGCCGAGTGCGGACGGGTGAAACTGATCAGCGCTGTAGAGTGGCAAATCGGGGTTCTCGCGCCATGCCTCACGCCAGCTTTCGCCGGCCGGGATGAACATGCCGTTGATGGCTGAGGCTGCGTTTGAATAGGCATCACGAACGTCATTGAACGAGCCGCCCTGAAAGGCATCTGGCCAAACCATGTAAAGCGCCGGTCGCGCACCGCCGGCACGGATCAGTGGATCGAAGTGACCCGCCCAGGTGCGCAGATTGTTTTGACTTCTGGGTAGCGTTGATGGGCCCTGTTGCATGATCACCCATTGATACCCGCCATTCGCCAGAGCCGCATGAGCGGTTGCCTGGTGAAAGTGATCCTCAAGCGCGGCGCCGGCCAGGGTGATGGCGTCAGCCGCTAGAACTTTGCCCGACTGCGCCGCGATTGCCTGCACCATCAATGGCAGGTCGTTGGCATAGGTAAGGCTGTTGCCGATGAATAGAATCCTGGCATGGTCAGCCAGGCCGTTGTCTTCGATGTTGTTGACGTCGATCTGGAACTCAAGATTCTCTCCGACGACAGCGATTCGGGTACGCAAGATGTCGCTGCCGGCATCTGCACTGTCATTGCCAGTGTCCGCCGCCGCCACCGAGAGTATTCGGTCGGCATTGGCGAGTGATATCGGTTGCGCCAGCTGGATCGCTCCTAGAATCAGCAGGAGTCCCATGACCGGCGGCGCGTGCTGACCACCGTGGCGCAAATGGCGCCAGCCCAGACACAACAAGAGCAATGCGGCGATCCAGAGTCCGGCACCACCCATGACCGGAAGCGCGTGACCCAGGTCTGCGAGATTCAGGTTGAGAATGGTGACGGCTTCTCCATCGTCAACGAGATCGTGCGCCGGTTGATCAAGGCGTTCGGACACCATGCGCAACGAAACCAGCGGATGCTCCGAGAAATGGCTGAGCGGCACCGACCACCTGATTCGGTCGCTGCCAGCATTGCCTTGTCCGAAGCGTATCGGCGCAGTCTGCGGAGCGCGCATTTCATCGTGCCAGCCAGAATCGTGGCAACTCTGCAGCACCACCTCCACGACCTGATTGCGATCGGTGCGAGCGATCGTGCGAAGTTCGCTTCCAGACAAGGGGGTTTCGCCGACCTCGACAGCGCATCCGCTGGTTAGGTCGCCATCCAGATCGATCAGCGCCTGAAACTGGTAGTTGGCGGCAAGCAGCGGTTCCGTTCCGAGCGCAAGCAGAACAAGCAGGATGACGCGGAGATTTCGCATGGCAGATCCCAAGGTTTCGGCGCACCCCGACACGGGGTGACGATGAGCCTTAGATTACATACTGAATGGCTGTTGTGGGTCGTCCTGGCTTCCTTTCTTGGCACTTCCCCAAATCGTGCAGGTAACCAAACGTTGGGGAGCGGGAAAAAAGGTTCGGGTCTTGAGCCGCGCACGAATCGAAGTTTCAAATTCATCGCTACGTCAAACCTTTGACTCGGGTAGCCAAGCACCCGATCGATACAGTCGTGTCACCTTATGCGCACCAAACGCGTCACCACACGCAAGCGTCAGGCCACAGAACTCCTTGGCGATATCGGACGGGAACACCCAGAACGGACTGCCAAATGCCTGCCTGGTGGATGTTGAGAGCTACGAGTTCATGCAAGAACGCATGGCTTTGCGTGAGGGAGTTGAATCGACTACAGGATCAAGTCGGCTTCATGACCATCAACCAGAAGATCACCATGACGCTCAAGAACGCGGGCCAGCCGAGCCAGAACCACCATCGCATCACGGAATAATAGGACGGCGGCAGCTGCGTGCCCGTGTCGGCAGCAACGCGAGCCAGATTGCGTGCCTTGACTTGAAGCACCAGAACCGGCAACCAGCACGCACCGATGACAAAGAACAGGACCAATGCGGTGCTGATCCAGTAGCTGGAATAGGGAATGCGGAGGCGTTCGACCAGCCACAGACCGGTTGCAAACTGGACAATGACTGCAGGCGCAGTAAAGCAGCTATCGGCAATCACGACGGTTCGAGCGGTTTCAGCGATCACCTGCGGATCGCCGCGGCGGTGGGCCAGCCAGAAGAAAAACGCGATTCCGAGTCCGGTTCCGAACAGGATTGTCGAACTCAGAATGTGCAGCCATTTCACCCACAGGTAGTCCACGCGCTATCTCCTGTCCGCCAGAATCCAGGCGATTGCCAAAGCCGGCAGTACGACCAGATTCTTGGCCAGCCCGCCGAGTGGTTGCAGCCAGAGCCCGGGAATCAGCGTGCCCAGGATTGCCGTGTAGGCGAGCACACTGATGCCCATCAACGTGATCGCCAAACGCGGTCGCCATGCTGATGCCAGCCACACGGCGAGTACAAGATTGAGGGTCGCCGTCGTTCGCGCCAGCACGAGCAGGGAAAGATCCTGCATTGGTGATTGCGCGGCCATCTCGGCAATCCGCGACTCCGCTGTCGTCCAGCCAGCCAGTGCCGACAGCAGCCACAGGGCTATGATCGCGATGCGCAGGGTTGGCGCGAGAAAATACAATTGTGCTTGCCAGCGATCCTGAACCTGACTCGGACGTGGC
>NZ_DASSYD010000005.1:0-18861 GCF_035703485.1 Dokdonella sp.
TTGTTGAAACAGGTGGCATCCAGAAGGTCCGCCAGCCGCACCGCGCGGCTGGTCAAGGCAACCAGCCTTCACTTCGCCACGCAGCACGACCGGCGAACCTTCTGAATGCCATGACGGTTGCGCCACTTGATCAGCGTTGCCTTAAACAGGCCCGCGCGTGTTTGTGTAACCACAATGTCGTCGACAACCCACGCGGTGTTCTGGTCGGTCTCGAAGGCGAGGCGACCGATACCCTCCGCTGAATCGGTGACACCGTGCGACCGATTGCCCAAATGCAGGATGCTGTTGATCCGCAGATCATAGGTTCGCGAGTAAAGGTGATAGAGATACTCGATCGTCAGGGTTTCGTCAGGTGCCCATGTGCGCAGGATTCCGGAAGATCCGCTGGCATCGGATGCGGTGACATTTCCGCCGGCGTCGAGTTCGAGCCTGCCGAAATTTCTTGTGGCACTACCTTGCTCACTGATCCGGAAAAGGAAAGTGCTCGCCGTGTCGGGCGCACGAAGCGTAAAGACAACACGCATCTCACCATCGAGAATTGCAGCAGACCCTGGAAGGTCGAAGACCACACCGCTGAGGCTGACGCCTCTGGGCTTGCTGATATGCAGCGAAGGCGTCCGCATTGGTGATGCCTGCACTGTCGCCTCGATCAGCGGGTGAACAAAACTCGGCTCGCCAACGCCTGGTCCGTCGGTACCGATTGACGTGTTCAGCGGCTTGTCGTTGAAGTTGGCGTTGAGCAACACGGTGGTCGTCGCCCAAACCGGCGCGGTCAGCAGGCAGGATCCCAGCAAGAAGATGTTGACCAGCTTTGTAGCCAATGAACCTTTCAAGGCAGCACCTCTTCACTGGCTGACAGAGCCCTCAGGTGGCACGGGTGATTTCAGAAAGCTCCCCACGAACCGTCGAAGAACACTCGCATCAGTGTCGAACCGGCTTTTCCGCGATCAAGCCATCCGGAAAAGCCGTTCTTCTTTGCAGATCGGCGAAGCACCGAACTGGCGCTGACTACACTTCAAATCCATCCCTGAAAATCAAATCTCCATCCGGGCCACAGAAGGCACCGGCGGCTTTGGCGTCGGGCAGCAGACGAGCTTCAAGCGAGAAGCGGCCGCTGCTTTGCACGCGGTTGGCTTGCAGCTTTGCGTTGATGGCGAATCGCTGGTCGGCGCTTTGAGCAATCGGTGGACTCAAGCTTGCGCTGCCGGAGAAGCGTGGCGCAGCAGAATCCGACTGCGCCGCGCTGACGGTTGTGCAGCCGAGCAGGCACAACGCGGTGATCAGCGCGCGCATCTCAGCGGCCGCCTTCGATAGCACGCAGGCGCGCCTCGACCGCCGCCAAAGCGGTCTTGAGAGCTGCGTTTTCTGCATCCAGCTTTTGATTCAAGCCCTGAATCGCGGCTAGCGCGATTCCGTCGGCATCGACCGTCGAGATCGACTTGCCGTCGCCGCCAAGTCCAAACGCCTGTTTGAAGTCCTCGGCCATCGGCCCGAGGTGGCGGCCTTCGACAGACTCCTTGTAGCTCCATGTGGTCAGCGGCAGGCTGGCCACTTTGCCGAGCACCGCCATCGGGTCGATGGCTTCAAACGCGGTTTTCAAAGTGCGGCTGGAGGCGTTGGTCCAGGTGCCGCCCGTGGTCAGGTGCGCGCCGGATGAAGTGTTGATAAAGCGGCCAGCCGGCATGTCCACCGTGGCTACATTCTTTGTGCCAAAAAATATGCTGGCTGCGCGCACGCCGAACTGGTTGGGTCCGGTTGTCCGGAAGGTCCCGCCGTGACTGCCTCCCCACAGGAAACTACCTTCGTCCCCATTCGAATCGCCAGATCGCGGAACGGTGAAGCAGTCGAAAGTGGTAGCACTATCCCCCGGACGGATTTGAGCGCGACTGCCGCCCGCCCAGCTAAAGTCACCGCCGGCACAATTGCCAATCCCGCCAGACGCGAAACTGTATGTGCCGAAGGCGTCGTTCCCGCTACCCCCGCCGACCGCGCTATAGCCTCCAAATGCCGCGTTATCGATGCCTCCGCTAATGGTGCTGTACCCGCCCGCTGCGTCGTTTGCACGTCCACCGCTGACCGTAGCGAACGGAGAGTTCGTCGGATCGGAGTCGTCGCTTCCTGCATCATTGCCATAGCCACCACCAACCGTCCCGTAGTGGTCGCCCACCTGATTTTCTCTGACCGCACTCACATAGAGCGGGTCACCATGTCGGGCTCCGCCGCCCGAAATCGTCGCCCCGCGCACACCGGTCCGCACACGATTGTCGCTGCTGCCAGCGATGATGTTGACGGTAATGGGTTCGCCAGATCGAAGCTCGGCACTCGGCTCAATGCGCAAGCTGCGTACATTTTGCGTGCGCAGTTCCAGGGGCTCGGCATCGGTCGTGCCAAGGAAATCGCTGGACCCGTTGGTACCCGCGTTGCCGCTGGTATCCCAGCACATGCTTCCCATCGCGGTCTTCGGATCAAACCGGGTCGGTTCGCCCAAGACCACAAAGCCGGATTCGGCTTGCTGAACCTCGGTCTGCAAACGCATGGCCGGGGCAGCGGCCAGATCCATGCCGAAATCGACATCAACGGCAAACTGTCCGTTTTCAACCGCCACGTCATAGAACGTGATTGGACTGGTGATCGATGCACTCTGGCTTTCGCTCAACAGGCTGACGCGAATGTCATAGCTTCCGTTGGCGGGCGCGCCGCCATCGTTCAAGGTGCCGCGATAGGTCCACGGCGCGGCGCTGGCGACACTGGTGACCAGCGAGAGGGCGATGGCGAGATAAATGGTTTTGTTTCGCATGTTTTTCGTGCTCCGTTGATGGGCTTTGCCCAAGGCGGTGATGATGTGAAGTGAATCTCGATTTCGAATGTCGACACGGGCTTTTGAACGTCGTGTCAAACGCCTCAAATGCGCAGCGGGCTCAATCGAAGCCGTTCTCGAAAATCGTGTCGTCCAGTTGGTAGGCGTGCAGGTCCTCGATTACCCAGCGTCCTGACGTGGAGATGGTCGTTCCGGCCGTGATGCGCCCGATGCCTCGGCCCGCGGCAATCCCGCGCCCGATCACTTTCGGAACGCGGTCGACGTAGATGTCGTACTTGCCGGAATCGAGGTGGTAACGAAATTCGAATTGTTGCTCGTTACCCGGAACGTAGCTTGAGAAGACGACACTGCCAGCGGCATCGCAGGTTCGAATATCGCCATTACTCATGAACGTGAGCGATCCGAAATCTGCCGTCGAGCTGCCTTGCTCGTGGATATCGATACTGAAGCTGTCGTTGCCTGGTGGTGGCCGAACGCGCACGCCGATACGCAGCTCTCCGCTGGAAACTTCCACGTTGCGGAGAAATTCGAAGGTCGCGGTCTTGGCTGTTCCGGTAGACGACTGCTGCAGGGCCAGTGCACGCGTCGGGAAATGGCCATCGATTGGCTCCGCAATCAAACTGGAGTGGATGGAAATCGGCTGGCCGGCGCCGGCACCGCCGGTGTCGAGTTGGTAGTCAACCAGCTGCTGGTTGAAATCGGCATCGAGCAGCAGCGGATTGTGTTCGACGCGCACGTCGTCCACGACCCAGTTTTCGGCGGTGTTGCCGGTCAGGCCGAACTCAAGCGCGGCGATGCCTTGCTCGGGAATGGGAACTATGTGCTTGACGCCGGGAAGACGAATTTTGTCGTCGATGTAGATGTCGTAAGTGCCTGCAGCCAGCTGATACACCAGGTCAATTCGGTAAGTCGTGTCCGGTGCATAGTCGAAAAAATCGGTGTTGCCGTTGAGTTCATGCAGGGTCCTTATCTTGCCCGCCGAGGTGAATTCGACGCCGCCGAACAAGAAGGATGTAGTGGTCCGCTTGAGCGTTCGCATGCGAAATGTGTCGAGCACGGGCGGGGTATGAACGGTGAAGCCGACTTTCAGTTCACCGTTGCGCGCTTCGGCGCCGCCCAGCAACTCGAAGCGGGCCGTTTTCTCGGTTGTGATGGTGGTCTGGCTGAAATGCAGCGAAGGGGTTGCCAGCGGCGCGGCGCGAACGATCACGCTCAGGCCGGGAGTGATTGCAGTCGGCTCACCGAAGATCGCTCCTCCGGTACCAAGTGGAGCGTTCAGCTGCTTGTCGTTGAAGTCGGCTTTGAGCAGTAGCTTGCGGGTGTGCGCGCTGAAGACGTCATCGACGACCCACGAGGAAGTTTGATTGGTTGCCAGGGCCAGTCGACCGATACCGACGCCCGGAGTGGTCACCCCGTGCGGCCGGTTGGCCAGCAAGAGCACATTGTCGATACGCAGATCGTAAGTCCCTGCATCCGTATGGTAGATGTACTCGACCTTGAGGGTCTGGTTCGGCACATAGGTGGCGAGATAGCCGGTGAAGCCGGCGTCATCCGTTGCGTGGATATTTCCGGTGCCGGTGAAATTGAGTATTCCGAACTTGCGTACCGAGTTGGCTGGCTCGCTGACCCAGGAGCGAAAATCGCCCAAAGTGGAAGGCGAACGCACGGTGTAGGCGATACGCAGGTCGCCATCGCGAATGGACTGCTGGCCGGGAAGTTCGAAGACGACGGCTTCCAGATTGGCGCCGGTGAGATGCTTGATGTGGAGCGAAGGGGTAGCCAGCGGCCCTGCGACCACTCTTGCTTGAAGCTGTGGGTGTACAAAGATTGGCTCGCGTACGTTCGGCCCGCCGGTGCCCACCGCGGCGTTCAGCGTTTTGTCGTTGAAGTTGGCGTCGAGCAGGATGTTTGTGCTCGCCAAGCCGGGCGCTGCCGCGAGGCAAAACCCGAGCAGCGATATCCAGATCAGTCCCCTGGCGAAGGAACTTTTCATTGCAACACCCCTCGAACCTGTCAGTAGAGCAATCAGGTTGCCGGGGCTGGCGGGAAAAGTTCTCCGGAAGGTGTCAGGAAGTTGTCAAGAAACTATCAAGATGAGGCGGGGCGGGGCTTTGTGGGCTGATTTGCGCGCTCCGAACAGAGTCGCGATTACTGAAAGGCAGCGCTTGGTGTGGCAAGAATGCCGCCGAGATTCGCCGAATCGAGTTGTTTGATCGATGCATTTCCGGGCGACGAACCGGTTTTCGTGCGCGTCACCTCGGCAAGTTGGGCAAGCAGTCCGAAGCCCTCGCTGGCGGCGATTTTCGAAAGACGCAGCAGACGTTCGTCGCGTTCATCGCCATTGGCCAGTCCGGCGAGAATCCATTCGGCCTGGAGCTGTTGGGCACGATTGCCCGATTGCAGCACCGGTTCGCGGACGCGATCCATGATCGATTCTGCAGACTCTTTGTTGCCAGCGGCCAACGCCGTTTCGGCACCAATCAAGGCGGCAAACTGCGCGTCACGGTCTTCACCGAGTCGGCTGAATTCACCTTCAATCGCCTCCAGCCTCACGCGCAGGCGATCCGAACCTGGCGATTTGCGCAACTCGATGCGCAACAGCAGAGAATCTGTCGCCAGCACCCAAGCACGCGCGCCCGCCTGTTCACGCAGATTGCGTGCCTGTTGGTACTGTTTCACTGCGCCAGCCGCATCGCCGGCGACCTCCGCCACCCGCGCCGAGGCGGCGAGCACGGCCGCCCGGCGCATCGGCGAACCTTGATCGGCAAATTGATCGACTTCAGCGAGAGCCGTCGCCGCACGTTCCGCATGACCGCGAAGCAGTTCCAGTTCGGCGCGTGATGCGCTCACTTGCAAGGCGAAGTCGATTGCGTCAGCGCCGATCAGTACGGCAAAGGCTTCGTCGAAATGGGTGATCGCGGCATCGAGTTCACCGAGTTCGCGCTCGACGATGCCAAGGTTGAAGACGGCGCGTCCGACCTCGATCGCCGAACCCGATTTCCGCTGACGTTCGAGCACCTGTGCGTGCGCTTCTCGCGCCTGTCGATTGCGCCCGCGGCGCGCGGCGACAGCCGCCACGCTGGATAGCGCCGCAGTCTCTCCGCGCGGATCTTCACCATCGCGAAACAGCGTTGCGCTGCGTGAGAACGACGTTTCGGCCTCGTCGAGGCGACCGAGTTGGACGAGCAGAACACCGCGGTTGAGCGATGCAATCGCTTCGCGCTTCGGATCGCCGGTGCGGTTGGCGATTTCAATCGCCTGATCGAGCGTGTGGCGTGCCACATCAAGCGTGCCAGCCTTGGTGTAAGCAAAGCCAAGTGCCGTATTGATATCGATCAGCAGCTCAGGCTCGGCGGCTTTCTCCGCTGCCTTCAGCAAGGTCTGCATGCGTTCGCCTGCTTGCGCGGTCTTGCCGCGATCAAGATCGAGCTGGGCGGACTCGAGTTCGGCGCGACGTTGTTGACCATGCCGACCCTGTACGGCAAAGCCGCTGATCGCTGTCGCGAACGCGCGCTCGGCAAGTGCAATGTCGGCGCGCTCCCTGGCGATCGTGCCGGCGAGCAGGGCGAGATCCGGCGTGGCGATGGCAATGTAAGGTTGCAGCGCAAGCAAGCTCTGTTCACTCTGGCCGCGGTTCTGGTCGATCGCGCTGCGCAATTGCCACGCCACGACAAAGGTTTTTGCAGGAAAGTGGTCCGGTGTGTCGAAAATCGGCTGCAGCAAGGCCAGTGCGTCGTCAGGTTTTTCCTGACCAATCGCCAACCTCGCTTTCGGCACACGCAGCGCCACATCGACAATCCAGGGCGCACGCGCAGCCAGTTCCGCCAGCGTGGCTTGCGCCGCCTGCCATTGACGCGCATGTAATTGCCAGTCGATCAAGGCGATCGTGTTGCCGACATCTTCCGGGACGAGGTGATGATAGGCGCGCAGGGCGGCCATGGCTTCCGTGTTTGCGTCGGACAAGTCGGCTCGCTGCGCATCAAGCAACAGATGCGCAGGTGTCGAATGCCCGAGCGTATCCGATGCGGGGTTGCTCAGCAGCGCGATCGCCGAAGTCCAGTCACCGGCGCGCCGATCCGCACGTGCCTGCAACAGGCGCAAGGACATCGGCGCAGCGAGATCCGTGAGGGCCAGACGAAAACCCGCGCGAGCCCGTTCAACTTCATCCCGATCCAGCGCCAACGAAGCATTGGCCAGCGACTCAAGTGCCGCACTGTCACTCGGCCAACCCGATTTGGAACCAGTGCGAGGCGACAACTGCAAAGCAGCGCGGACGGCCGTGGTCAAAACATTGTTGCGCGATGCAAAATCGCCGGTCGCCGCGTCACCTTGTTGCAGCAAGGTGTTGTCACCAGCGTAAAGACTCCATGCTCCCGATGTTGCGATGCGAATCTGCATCGGCCCATTTGTCGACTTGCCCAGCGCGGAAACCAAGCCCGGATCCAGCACGATCACGTCTTCATCGGCGCGCAATCGCAATCGCAACAACGCTGCTTCCGCAGCGCGTTCGGGAGCGCCCGTGATCGCAACAATCGGGCGAGTTCCGGGGGCGGTCGTCGTTGTATTGCCTGCCTCGCCGCGCGAGCGCATCAAGAGAGCCGATGTACCCACCAATCCAACGGCCAACAGGATCCCGGCGGCGATCATCCACCGGTGATGCGGGTGCGTGAGAGGTTTCGGCCTCCGGTCTGGTTCACTCGGCGAGAAGGACGCCTCGGTTCGCAATTTCTGGTGATCGTCGGCGTCGACGGGCGCGGCGGCTGGTGAGGGCGAGAGGCGCACAATCGGTGCGATGAACGCGTAGCCACGGCGATGTCGGGTTTCTATGAAACGCGGATTCTGTGCATCGTCGCCCAGTGCCTGGCGCAGTTCACTCAGCGTTTGCGGAATCACATTGATGGAGAGCGCATGGTGCCCCCACAGTGCATCCATCAAGGCATCGCGCGTGACAACGGCGGGAGCGGCTTCGATCAGATGTTGCAACATGCGTAGCGGTTGCGGACGCAGCGTGATCGGACCGGCCGGCCCGAGCAGCAACTCCCGCTCGGTGTCGAGCTCGAATTCGGCAAACTGATAGCGCATCGCGCGGTGCTTTCATGTGTTGATCGGGGCTTTCCGCAGCCTAGCAGATCGGCTCCGTGCGTCGCGCAAGTTCATGCAGTGAAGTGTGAATCTGACGCGCCAACGACAACCCGGCTGTTGTATCGTTGCGACCACGATGCCGATCCCTTGACGCTGATGACTGATGCCCGTTCAAGCACGTTGAGTCGCCGCGACTTTCGCACCTTGGCGCTCGCCGCGCTCGGCGGTGCACTGGAGTTTTACGATTTCATCATCTTCGTGTTTTTCACGGCCGTGATCGCGAAGCTGTTTTTCCCTCCCGATATGCCGGAGTGGCTGCGCCAGCTGCAGACCTTCGGCATTTTCGCTGCCGGCTATCTGGCCCGGCCGCTTGGCGGCATTGTCATGGCCCATTTCGGCGACCGCATGGGGCGCAAGCGCATGTTCATGCTCAGCGTTTTGCTGATGGCGGTGCCGACCTTGCTCATGGGCTTGTTGCCGACCTACGCCGTGATCGGCATTTCCGCGCCGCTGCTGCTGCTGTTGTTACGCGTGCTGCAAGGTGCGGCCGTCGGCGGTGAAGTGCCCGGCGCGTGGGTTTTTGTTTCAGAACATGTGCCGGAATCGCGGATCGGCTTTGCTTGCGGAACGCTGACTGCGGGCCTGACTTTCGGCATCCTGCTCGGTTCACTGGTTGCCAGCTGGATCAATACCACCTGGAGCAGCGAGGAAATACTCGCCTGGGCGTGGCGCTTGCCGTTCATCATCGGTGGTCTGTTCGGTTTGCTTGCCGTCTGGTTGCGTCGCTATCTCGAAGAGACGCCGGTCTTCGAAGAGATGCGTCGGCGTCGCGAGCTGGTCAAGGGCCTGCCGCTGAAAGTGGTGCTGCAAGGGCATTGGGGCGCTGTCATCCGATCGATGCTGATTACCTGGATGCTCACCGCCGGCATCGTCGTGGTCATTCTGATGACGCCAACCCTGGTGCAAAGCCTGTTTGGCATTGCGCCGACAGTCGCGGCCAATGCAAGTTCACTGGCGACGTTTTCCCTATGCGTCGGCTGCGTGATGTTTGGAATTGCCGCGGATCGTTTCGGTGTTGAGCGGGTACTCGTTTTCGGTGCCGCGGGCCTCGTCATCGCCACCGCCGGACTCTACCAATCACTGGCTGTCGCACCCGAGTATTTCACGCTTGCCTACACGATCACCGGCTTGTTTGTCGGCGTCACCGGAGCGATTCCGAGCTTGATGGTTCGCGCCTTCCCGGCAGCGATTCGCTTTTCCGGGATCTCATTTGCCTACAACGTCGCCTATGCGATTCTGGGAGGGCTGACTCCGCTGGTGGTCAGTTTGTGGATTCGCGGCGGCGAACCCTTCGCACCGGTCTACTATGTGACGATTGCCAGCGTTGCCGGTGCCGTTGCTGCAATCTGGGCGACAAGAGTGCGGACAACGTTGCCAATGGCCAAGTAGTCATGCTCTGCGCATAATCTGCAGATGAGCAACGATCAAAGCAAACGCGACGCCATCATCATCGGCGGCGGCCACAATGGTCTCGTCTGTGCAAACTATCTGGCCAAAGCTGGATTGAAAGTGACCGTGCTGGAACGCCGCGATGTGGTGGGCGGAGCGGCAGTCACCGAGGAGTTCCATCCCGGATTCCGCAATTCGGTGGCGGCCTACACGGTTTCACTGCTGCAACCGAAGGTAATTCAGGATCTGGATCTGCATGCGCATGGTTTGCGCATCGTCGAACGCAAGCTCGGCAACTTCCTGCCCTTGCCTGATGGCGATTCCTTGCGTGTCGGTGGCGGAATCACCCAGGCCGAGGTTGCAAGGTTCTCGAAACGGGATGCCGAACGTCTGCCCGAATACGAGCAACGTCTCGAAGCCATTGCCGATGTGCTGCGCGCGCTGGCGATGCAGCCACCGCCAAATATCACCGATGGTGGCTGGTGGAAGGCGATTCCGGAACTGGTTCGCGCCGGCAAGCTCGGCAAGCGTCTGCACAAGCTCGATGTCGGACTGCGCCAGGAGTTGCTCGATCTGTTCACGATCTCGGCAGCGGAGTATCTCGATCGCTGGTTTGAGAGTGAGCCGATCAAGGCCGTGCTCGGATTCGATGGCATCGTCGGCAACTATGCGAGTCCGTACACGCCGGGTAGTGCCTATGTATTGCTGCATCACGTCTTCGGCGAGGTCAATGGGGTCAAGGGCGCCTGGGGTCACGCCATCGGCGGCATGGGTGCGATCACCCAGGCCATGGCCAGGGCGGCGGAGGCGGCAGGCGTCGATATCCGCACTGGCTGTGGTGTGCGTGAAGTCATCGTCGAAAACGGTCGGGCGGTCGGCGTCGTCACCGAGACCAGCGACATCCTGCATGCACGAGCGATCGTCGCCAACGTCAATCCGAAACTGCTCTATGAGCGCTTGATGTCACCTTCTGTCGTGCCGGCGCCGACGCGCGAACGCATGACCAACTGGCGTTGCGCCTCGGGTACGTTCCGCATGAATGTAGCGCTGTCAGGGTTGCCGGATTTCACTGCCTTGCCGGGGCCGGGCGATCATCTGACCGCCGGCATCATCATGGCGCCGAGCATCGCCTACATGGATCGTGCCTATCAGGATGCGGTCGCGACGGGATGGTCACGAGAGCCTGTCGTCGAGATGCTGATTCCATCGACCCTCGATGACAGTCTCGTTCCGCAAGGGCAGCACGTTGCCAGTTTGTTCTGTCAGCACGTTGCGCCGGAATTGTCTGGCGGTCGAAGCTGGGACGATCATCGTGATGAAGTCGCCGATCTGATGATCGCAACCGTCGACGGATTTGCCCCGGGATTCAAGAACCTCGTGATCGGACGTCAGGCGCTGACGCCGCTCGATCTCGAGCGTACGTTCGGCCTGATTGGTGGTGACATCTTCCATGGCGCATTGAGTCTCAACCAGTTGTTCAGCGCGCGGCCGATGCTTGGCCAGGCCGACTATCGCGGTGCTCTGCCGGGTCTTTATCTGTGCGGCGCGGGAACCCACCCCGGTGGTGGCGTGACCGGTGCGCCCGGTCACAACGCCTCGCGCGTGATCAAGGCCGATCTGAGCTGAATTCGCGTGTTTTCATGTTTGACCACGCATCACTGATTGCGAGATCGGTCGCAACAGTCCATCGTGGTTGGCTTCGTCGTCAGGTACTGGAGGTTTCATGGCTCATGTTCACGCTCCCGGTCTCGTTTTGCGCATGGATCCCGATGAATTGATCAAGCAAGGGGCAACTTGCAGTTGCGCGGAGCATGAAGCGGTTCACGCCCAGCACTATTTCGTTTGTATCGAGGCCAGTGCCAGCGACGGGCTATGGGTGCCGTTGTTCAACGGCCCGCGCATGGGCACGAAGGAATTGCCGAACGAATCACGGACCGGTGATCCACGCTGGGTCGGAACCTCCTCGCACTACAGCCCCGAGCAGATCTGGCGGGCAACCCACAAGGCCGCTCAGCGTGCCGCGGCCGCAGCCCACGATTCCTCATCGGGCAAGTTGCCGAATCGGATCAAGACCGAATTTCTTCCAGCGGCCACTGATTTCACTCCACCGCCAGCGGCTGTCTGAGCGCAACGGGAATCAATACCGCAGAGTGTTGACTGCCGCAGATCACAATTGTTTTCTCGTTTCGAGCCCTTTGGTTGCAACGCGTTGCTACCCTTGGCCGGGCTCGACAGCCAATCCGTTCAGGAAGCTACTGGCCGTTGTGTGAAAGGATCCATGTTCTGAGTCGGCTCCACGGGCTGTCACGCTTTGCCGTTTGAACTGCGTTGCCCTGGGTGCATCCAAGCGCCACGGAATTACGTATGGGTAGTTTCATACCCATCGGAGTATGGGGCTGGCTTCAACTACCGGGGAACACCATGGAAATCAAGAGAACGCTATTCGTCGTCAGCTTGCTGACGGCACTTTCGGCATGCGCCACCACTTCGCGGCCGGATCTTGGCGATGCGCCGACGAATCGCTCAGTTGAGCCCGCGCAAATCGCAGAAAACGCTGAACCGTCACCTGCAGCTGCCGAGCCAGTGGCCGACCAGCCGCAACCGGCGCAGACCGTTGAATCAGCCGCCCAGGTTGCTCAGCCGGCTGCAGCGGCTGCCGTCGACAAGCCCGCAGCGGTGATGGATGAGCCGCCGCAGGCAGTCGTGGTCGCAGAACCTGTGCAAGCACCAAAGGTGGTGAAAGCCATCAAACCCGTGCAAAGCAAGCCGCCGGCTGCAACGCCTCGTGAGATGCCCAAGCCAGTCCCTGACGCTGCGCCATCGGCACCTTCAGTTGCCGAAGCAAGCGACGCGCCTGATGCAAGCAGAAATCGTATCGAAGGAAGCCTTGAGTTGATCGCAGGCAGCGGCCAGACACTGAGCGCTGACGAGATGAGTCAGGCCGTAGTTTATTTTGTTCCGGATTCGTCCGCAGGCAACTCGAAACCCGGTCACTACCGCATCTACACGCACAACAAGGAGTTCGAGCCGGCATCCATGGTCATTCCGCTCGGCAGCACGATCAGCTTTCCGAATCAGGATGAGATTCTGCACAATGTTTTTTCAGTCTCACCGCAGTCGAGCTTCGACCTGGGCATCTACGGTGAAGGCAAGTCAGCCGACTACACGTTCAAGAAGACAGGATTGGTCCTGATCAACTGCAATGTGCATCAATCAATGCAGGCCAATGTGCTGGTAGTGAACACTTCCTACATTGCCAGCCCCGACACGCAGGGCCGGTTCGCGCTGGACAACTTGCCTGCCGGTGGCGGCAAGCTGGCGATCTGGCATCCGCGCGGCAACGTTCAGGAGCAAAGTGTGAGCGTGCCACTGGCGAAGTCGGTTGCACTGCGCATGGTGCTGACCAAGCCGCGTATCACCGAACACCTCAACAAGGAAAACAAGGCCTACCGCTAGCAGTCCGTCCGAGTCTGTCGGTTCAGCCAGGCATGTGGCGGGACGAGACAGTTCTCTGACGATTTGCAAGCCCCTTGGCGTTCCATGGGGCAAAACGCGGCGGGAATATGCACCGTACAGATGGATTCGCAGGCCAACCGGCAACCCTTGCGGGCTGCCAGGCTGCGTGGGAGAAGCATCATGAGTATCCAGAAACGAGCGTTGTGGACGGCGCTGTTGCTGATTGTTGCAGTCAGCGCCGCTGGCGTGGCTGCAACCTGGTGGCAGGATCGCGATATCACGCGCCTGATTGACAGACATGCCTTGCAGTCGATGCAATCGATCCAGCATTTCGCCGAAGGCTCCAGACAGCGTGAGCTGGAATTGAAGTCGGCCATCCTGGCAAGCAATCCTGGCTTTGTGGGCTACGTGTCACAGGCCTTGTCGATCGGCGCAGAACCTGGCGGCATTGTCGATGCCGCGTCCATACGCGATCTGCTCGAAGCACGTCGGCAGCAATACAATTTCGACGTGGCTGCCGTTCTTGATCCGCGCGGCAAGACGGTTGTCATGCTGGGTGAATCGCTAAGAACGCAACAGGATTTTTCATCGACACCGTTGATGGCCAAGGTGCGCGCGAGCTCGCAGCCATCGATCGACCTGCTCAGCGAAAGAGGTCATCTGGTTCTGGTTTCGCTGTCGCCGATGGTACGCGGCGACACCATCGAAGCCTACCTGCTGACCGGCGTCAACATCGGCAGTGATTTTGTCGCACCGTTGGCGACAGCGGGCCATGTCGATCTGGCCCTGATCGGGCTCGGCCGTGCTGGCAATTCGGTTGTCGCTTCAACCCTCGACGGTGAAGACAACGCGTTGCTTCTTGAGGCCGTGGAAGCAGAGCCAGCCCTTGCACCCAGTGCGCCGGATGCGACTGAGATGCAGCCGAATCGCGAGTTTGATCTTGAGTTGCAAGGCGGAAAGACGCGGGCTTCCATGACGGCATTGTTCGGAGCGACTTCCAGCGGTTTGCTGGTGAGTGTCGTCCCGCTAGAGCAACGAATTGTCAGTACCGGCGCAATCCGCACACCGATGCTGATTGCGGGCGCGTTTGTCCTGATCGTGCTGTTGCTGGTGACCTGGTTGATTCGGCGCCGATTCGTGCGTCCACTTTCGCATTTGATTGACATGTCGGATCGCGTTTTGCGTGGAGATGTTCAAGTAGTGGCCAGAGATATCGGTGCCAGCGATATCTCCAGGATAGCCGTAGCCTTCAACCAGGCATTGGCCGGTCTGCGCGGCTACAAGGAAGCAATCGAGAAGCGCGAAGCCGGCAAATAGTCGGAAGCGCTCACGATCGATGCTGAATCCCGCACATTGCACACAAACAGGAAAGAGATAACTTCAATGAAATCTGTCAAACGATTCACGGGCCCGGGAGTGGCCGCGCTGATGCTTTTCATGGCCCTGGGCGAGAGTGTGCATGCGCAGGATGAGACAACGCAGGAACCATCACCTGCCGAGCTGGCCCAGCCGGATACGAGCATGGCCGGAAGCGACAAACTGCTGTTGACCGGTGGCGTCAGTCAGCTTGAAGGGGCGGCAGGCGGCGGGCTGACACCCTGGGCCGTGATCGGCGGCTACGGTACCGGCGATCAGATCGGTGGCAATGCGTTCTACACGCGAGTCAATGTGCAGGACTATCACCTCGATGGCGCGGGCATGCTGATCGGATTTCTCGATCGGATCGAGTTGTCGATTGCCCAGCAGCGATTTGATACCGAGCTTGTGGGCGAAGCACTCGGGCTCGGCCGTGGTTTTACCTTCCGTCAGAACATCGTCGGTCTAAAGATCAAGCTGGCAGGCGATGCGGTGCTCGAGCAGGATTCGTGGATGCCCCAGTTCGCGGTCGGATTGCAGTACAAGAAGAATGACCGGGGTGCGGTGCTCGATGCGATTGGCGCGAAAGATGATCAGGGTATCGATTTCTATGCAAGCGCAACGAAGCTGTATTTGAGCCAAAGTATCCTTGCCAATATCACGTTGCGTTTCACCAAGGCAAACCAGATCGGTATCCTCGGTTTCGGTGGCGATCGCAACAACAGCTATGAGCCGCAACTGGAGGGATCCATCGCCTGGCTGTTGAATCGCAAGCTGGCGATCGGTGCCGAATACCGCATGAAGCCGAACAACCTGGGCATTGCCGAGGAGGATGACTGGTTCGATGCTTTTATCGCCTGGGCGCCAACCAAACATGTTTCGTTGACCCTGGCGTATGCCGATCTCGGCAATATCGTGATCAAGGATAACCAGCGCGGGCCGTATCTCTCGGTGCAGGTTGGATTCTGAACTCTTCAATGGAGAACTACGTGAAAACCATTTACAAGCTCGCAACCCGACTCTCCCTGATGGTCCTGATCGGCGTCGCTGTTGTCGCGCCAATACATGCCGCCGAGAATCCGGCACCCGCCGATCCTTCGCTGCTTCCAGTGTTCGAGCAATTTGGCGGCAAGCCGGGCCTGGATGCCTTGATGGAGGATTTCATGATCAAGTTGATTGAGGATCCACGCACGCGAAACTACTTTGCCGAAGTGGACCAGAAGCACGTCAAGGCCATGCTCGCGGAACAGTTTTGCGTGATTCTCGGCGGGCCGTGCACCTACACCGGCAAGGACATGAAGGAGACCCACGCCAAGCTTTCGATCAATGAGGGTGGATTCAACGCCCTCGTCGAGGATCTGCAACTGGCCATGGACATGCACAAGATTCCATTCCGTGCGCAGAACAAGCTGCTCGGCAAGCTCGCGCCGATGCACCGTGAGGTCGTCACGCTGCCCTGATCGCAGGGGCGGTGCGAATCGCAACGGGGGTGTGGCGGATTCCGGCGCTGCTCGCCAACGTGGATTACCCGAGCCGTACGGAATCCATGGTCGGTTTCGTGCTGATCGATGGGTCCTCCTCGTTCATCTGCCTGGAGAGGGGCCATGGCCCGGGCGGTCCTGACCGCGGATCGCGGCCTCGGCGAGCCTGCCTGCAGACCGGGTTTTGGTCTGAAAAGCCGGGGTTGCCGCTTGATTTCATGTGGGCCGGGTCGCAGCAAAGACGATTGGTGGCAGTGTAAGATGCCAGCAAGCCGGGTTGATCCGGTGCAGGGAGGTGCTCATGAGCGGCGTAGATTTCACCTCGTTCCTCAAGTTGATGGTACACAAGAAGGCATCCGATCTTTTCATTACGGCCGGTGTTGCGCCGTCAATGAAGGTTCACGGTCGTATCTCGCCAATCACGCAGAATGCGCTGACGCCGCAACAGGCGCGCGACATGGTGCTCAACGTGATGACGCCCTCGCAGCGCGAGGAGTTCGAAAAGACGCACGAATGCCAGTTCGCCATCGCCGTTACCGGCGTTGGTCGCTTCCGTGTCTCGTGCTTCTACCAGCGTAATTGCGTCGGCATGGTCCTGCGTCGAATCGAGACGCGCATTCCGACCGTCGATGAATTGAATTTGCCGCCGATCATCAAGACTCTGGCGATGACCAAGCGCGGCATCATCATCTTCGTCGGCGCAACCGGTACCGGCAAGTCGACCTCGCTGGCAGCGATGCTCGGATACCGCAATCTGAACTCGACCGGTCACATCATCACCATCGAGGATCCGATCGAGTACGTGCACAAGCACGAAGGCTGCATCATCACCCAGCGTGAGCTCGGCATCGATACCGACTCCTGGGAGAACGCGCTGAAGAACACGCTGCGTCAGGCGCCGGATGTGATCATGATCGGCGAGGTGCGCACGCGTGAGACGATGGAGCATGCGATCAACTTCTCGGAAACCGGCCATCTGTGCCTGTGTACCCTGCATGCGAATAACGCCAACCAGGCCATGGATCGCATCATCCATTTCTTCGCCGAGGATCGTCGTGCGCAGTTGTTCATGGATTTGTCCCTGAACCTCAAGGGTGTGGTTGCCCAGCAGCTCATTCCGACGCCGGATGGAAAATCAAGACGCGTTGCGATCGAGGTGCTGCTCGGCACGCCGCTGGTCCAGGATTACATCCGCCAGGGCGATATCCACAAGCTCAAGGATGTCATGAAGGAGTCGACCAACCTCGGTATGAAGACCTTCGACCAGGCCTTGTTCGAGCTCTATCAGGCCGGCGAGATTTCCTACGAGGATGCTTTGCGCCACGCCGATTCGACCAACGAAGTCCGCCTCAAGATCAAACTCGCCCAGGGTGGTGATGCACATACCCTGTCGCAAGGACTGGATGGCGTCGAGCTCAGCGAAACCACTTGAGTCCGGCAGCGGCAGCCTGATCCATGTCCGAAAATATCAACGATGCGCAGCTCGCCAAGCTGCGTAGGATATGGAGTGCGCTTGGGCACGATGATCCCCTGTGGGCCGTGCTGTCGCATCCGGACAAGCGCGGCCGGCGCTGGAACACCGAGGCGTTCCTGGCCACCGGAAAAGCGGAGATCGATACCCAACTGGACCAGCTTGCGGCAAGCGGATTTCCACGCGAGCGCGGCCTGGCGATCGACTTCGGATGTGGTGCCGGACGTCTGACGCGCGCGCTCGCAGCGCATTTCGACCACGTGCTTGGCATCGATGTATCGCCGAGCATGATCGCCGCCGCCAATCAGCTGAACGCCGATATCGCAAATATCGAATTCCGCGAAAACGCCTCCACTGATCTCGCCGACATCGCTGATGCGAGCGTCGATTTCGTTTTCTCGCACATCACCTTGCAGCACATTCCGACGCCGCTGGCGATTGCTTATGCTGACGAATTCCTGCGCATCCTCGCGCCGGGCGGCGTGGCCGTGTTCCAGTTCGTTGATGGTTGTGACGAGACTTGGCGCGGTCGATTGTTCGGTCTGGTCTCCAACCGCTGGCTCAATCCGCTGCGGCGGTTGCTGTGGCGGCGCCGCGAAGTATTCGAGATGCATGAGCTTCCCGAGCGCGTGTTGCACGGGCGGCTTGCCGCCTATCCAGCCCTCAAGCTGCTTGCTGCTGTCGATGATGATGGCGCGGGTCCAGGCTGGCGGGGGCGGCGCTGGAGTGTCGTCAATTGCGACCAGGCACCGCTTCGAATCGAGTGCGCTGGATTCCACTTGTTTGTTGATCCGGGCGACCAGCACATCGGCGCTCCGATTGCCGAAGGCATCGAGCATGACCCGCATGTCGCCGCCGTAATGCGTGAACGCCTGGGTACTGGCGATGTCGTGCTCGATGTGGGCGCGAACATCGGCAGTCTGACGATGCTTGCCGCCTCCCTGGTCGGCCCAGCTGGTCGCGTCATTGCGATCGAGCCGATGGCGCGCAATCGACAGCTGATCGACAAGGCGGCACGTGTCAATGGGTTCGATTGCATCGAAATCATTGCCGCTGCGGCGAGCGATCACGCTGGAACCGTTGAACTGCGTACTCATTGGCAGACTTCGAACAGTGCAACTCCGGCCGCTTCCGGCAAGCGTTTGCTGGATGCCTCAGGCAACAGCGTATCGGTGCCTGCGGTTTTGCTGGATGAACAGTTGAAAGACCTCGATCGACTTGATCTGGTCAAGATCGACATCTCCGGAATGGAGCCGCTCGCGCTGCGCGGATTCGAGCGCACCCTGACCCGGCTGCGCCCCTGTGTGTTGAGCGAATTCAATCCGTGGGCGATCGAGCGCGCCTCCGATTGCGAGCCCATCGCCTATTTGCGCTGGCTACGCACGATCTATCCCTCGATCACTCTGCTGCACCGAGACGGCAGACGGGATTCTCACCGTGAACCGGAAGCCATCATGCAGGTCTGGCGTGATGCCAACACGCTGGCTGGACTCGATGGTCGGCTGCATCTTGATCTGATGCTTGGAGACTAGGGCAACGCTGATCAAGTGGCCCAACCGTCATGGCATTCAGAAGGTTCGCCGGTCGTGCTGCGTGGCGAAGTGAAAGCTGGTTGCCTTGACCAGCCGCGCGGTGCGGCTGGCGGACCTTCTGGATGACACCTGCTTCAACAAAAACAATCGGTTAGGCGACACCTGTCTGCGCGCAGCTCTTTGTTGCGCTGGCTTGAAGCACGGCCAGTGCATCTG
>NZ_DASSYD010000048.1:0-22570 GCF_035703485.1 Dokdonella sp.
TTGTTGAAACAGGTGGCATCCAGAAGGTCCGCCAGCCGCACCGCGCGGCTGGTCAAGGCAACCAGCCTTCACTTCGCCACGCAGCACGACCGGCGAACCTTCTGAATGCCATGACGGTTGCGCCACTTGATCAGCGTTGCCCTAAGCACTTGATCAGCTAGAAGTTGCCCAAGGCGTGCACCTTGGCCAACAGCGCACGCTGGATATTCGGCTGCAGTGGTTTGTGCCAGTTGACGATAACGTGCTCGTGCTCGGTCTGCACAAAGCCGGCCTGCAGAGCAACCTCGAGCGCACGCCGATCGCCGCAGTGACCAAAGAATGCATCGCAGCAATCGGCATATTTGCGAAACGCGTATTGAAGTAGATGGAACCAGAGCCCGCCACTGGCACGCAAGGCATCGCGTTCTTCGGGAAGCATCAATCGCATCGTGTCGCCATTGCTGCACGAACCGCCAGAGAGAAAAACGTCTCCGAACGGCATCATGTGCGAATAGCCGGCCAGATGTAGTCCTCCGCTGGCATCCCGATAGAACCCGACCAAGTGGTGTGGGCCATCCGGTGGCGGGTGACCGAACTTGCGTTTGAACAAGTCAGTGACCAGAAATCCGGCGCTGTCGATTTCAGTAATCGTGATGAACGTCTGCAGGTTTGCCGGCAGGATCTCACGCGGATCAATAATTGCATTGTTCGACATTGCGTTTCTCTTGCGTCATATGGCTGACTTTCAGGGCAAACACCAGTGCGATTGCCCGTGCAACAGCGATTTCTCAGAACGGAATCAGCTTGTGTGCTTCGGCGATCAACTCGAGTTTGCGCTCCGGCGTCAGCGGTTTGTGCCAGCGTGCAATCAGGCGTTCGTGCTGGGTCGGCACAAATCCCGCCTGCATGTCGATCTCGTAGGCTCGCGGATCACCGCAGTAGCCAAAATAGGCCTCACAACGATCGGCGAACCGGGCAAACGAGTAGCGCAACGCGCCGAGCAGCAAACCTCCTGCCTGATTGACCTCTTCGCGCTGTGCACCCGTCATCATTTCAAAAACCCGTCCGTCCGTGCAGCCACCGCCCACCAGGTGAAAATCACCCCAGGGACGAACATGCAGGTACGACATCGGCACGAAACAATTCCACGTCTGGCGATAGAAAGTGACGATATGGTGGGGAAAATCGGGAACGGAAAGCTTGAACTTGCGCTGGAAAACCGATTCCGCGAATGCGGGGCCTTCGGCCACCTCGGTCACCACAATGAAATCATCGAGCATCGAACATCACCAACAGGGCATCAGCACAATCCGCACGATAGCAGGCTCAATTCGTTTAAGGCAGAGCCGATCAGCGTTGCCTTACTCCCGAAGCGGATTCTGCACGCCATGCGGTACGTGCCCGGTGGCGACATGCTGGCGCGCCGACTCGACATTGAGCATCGAGTCGTCGAAGAAAATATCCGCACCAAACGCTTCGAGGAATGGCCCCTTGGAACGCCCACCAAGAAACAGCGCCTCATCGAGACGGATGCCCCAGCTGCGCAGAGTCAGAATCACACGCTTGTGCGCAGGCGCGGAGCGCGCGGTCACCAGCGCAGTGCGAATCGGTGAGTTCTCGATCGGAAAAGCCGCCTGGATGCGATGCAAGGCATCGAGGAAAGTCCGGAACGGTCCCACCGCCAGCGGCTCGTTGACGCGTTCCCTCTCGTTGCGGTGGAACGCCTCGATGCCTTCGTTGTGCGAGACACGCTCGGAATCATCACCGAAGATCACCGCATCGCCATCGAAGGCGATACGCAGTTGCTCGGTTGGCAACTCGGGCGCCTTGGACGGCAGGATCGTCGCCGCGGCGACACCGGCGGTCAGCGCGCGGCGCACGTCCTCGACATTGGCCGAGAGAAACAGGTTGGCCCCGAACGGATGCGCATAGGCTGCAGTCGGCGCGCCATTGGTGAACGCCGCACGGACGATATCGAGACCGTAGTGCTCGATGGCGTTGAAGATGCGCAGGCCGGTATCGGCCGAATTGCGTGACAACAGGATGACCTCGACCCTCGGCGCTTCGGGTGCCATCGAGTTCAGGCGCAACAGCTTCTGTACCAGCGGAAAGGCGATCCCCGGTGCCAGCAACTCATCCTCGTGAGCCATCTGGTAGCGCGCGTAGGCATCCAGCCCCTCGCGCTCAAACAGTTCGTGGCTGTCGCCAAGATCGAACAGTGCACGCGAGGAAATCGCGACGACCAGTTTGTCGATGGTCGTCGTGTTCGCACTTTCCTGAATTTCGGGCTGAGCAGTCATTGCCCCAATCTTACAGCTGAGCGGTCAATCAATCATCGAAACCGTCGGCGAAGATTTTTTCGGCGACCAGGAAGGCATTCCATGCATCGACACGACCTGTGCCCTGAACCGGGTTCGGAAACGTTGTTGCCGGGATGCCGCCGCAGACCTGCGTGGTCGAGGTCAACGGAATCGCGGTATCGCGAAGGATCTGTTCCACCCGGGCCGGGTTGCCGCGCAACGAGGGGTTCACCGACATGATCAGCGCAACAACGCCGGCCACGTGCGGTGTAGCCATGCTGGTGCCGCTCATGGTCGTGTACGCAGAATCGCTGGTGCGATTGATGGATCTCACACTGGATCCCGGCGCGATCACATCGGGCTTGACGCCAACCAGAGCGGAGACCGGTCCACGGCTGGAGAAACTGGACATGGTGTCGCTTTGCGTCATCGAGCCGATGGTGAACGATGCGTCGTAGGTGGCCGGCGCGTCGAAAATGGTCGAGCAGGACGATCCATCATTGCCCGCCGCGGCGACGAAGACGATGCCGCCATCGACCAGGTTTTCGATGGCCGCCTGGACTTCGGTGCCCGCCGTACATCCTTCATCAATTGGGCAACCCCAGGAGTTGCTGATCACGTCAGGGGCGAGATCCGGTTGCGGATCAGTGCCGGCCAGATTGGTTGGCGCAAGGAAAAACTGCGCACATTCGTTGTAGCTGGCAGGCGTCCCCGCCCCTGCATTCATGTTCCGACAGCCGATCCACTCGGCGCCCGGCGCAACACCAACCTCATTGCTGCCACCGTCATCACCGAGCATCGTGCCTATCGTGTGGCTACCGTGACCATGGTCATCACAGGGGGCAAGACGATCGCCCGGGCAGGTGGCATTGCCGGCACCGTGAACCGAGTCGTGCCAGTTGTAGTTGTGGTCAGCGGACAAGCCATTCCAGCCGCGGTACTTGTTCTTGATTGCATCGTGCGTCCAGCGGATACCAGTGTCCTGGCCGGCGATGACAATGCCCTGCCCGGTGAAACCGGCGGCCCAGACCATCGGCGCACGCACCTTGTCGACGCCCCATTCGATGCCAAGCGGTGCGTCGACGTTTGCATTGTCCAGCTGGCCATCCGGTTCAGGGCCGAGATCCGGACGCTTGAGCTTGAAGCTTCGGTTCGATTCGATCTTGGCCACATCACTGCGCGCAGCCAATGCGTCCATTTGATCTGGCGTCAGCGACGCCTCGATCATGTTGACGATCCAGAACGGCCGATAGGCAATGCCCTGGGCATCCAGCCAGTCGCGCAATTCAGCCTGGGTCACCTCGGCCGTGGCACGCAGGATATCGACCAGATTGCGCCGCCGCTCGAGATAATCACCATCGGTGCGCAGCAACTGTTTCGGCGCCTTGGCCTCAAGCACAATCAGGGTATCGACCGATCCACTCTGCTGCGCAGATGCGCGCAACCCGGGTTCGACTTCGGCCGCTTGAAGTGATGAAAAACTGGCCGCACAGGCAACAGCAAGCGGCGCATAGCGCAGGAAACGAGGAAGCATCGAGAAACTCCGGTGAGGTACCCGGTCCGTGGGCCAGTAATGGATCAATACGTATTGACCCGAATCAGAACTTTAACCCGAAAAGTTTTCGCGGTCACAACGAATATCAGGGCTAAACCGTGAACTGTTCCTTGAGAATGCGTTCTTCAAGATTGTGCTCGGGATCGAACAGCAGGGTCATCGTGTGTTCGGTCGATTCGCGGACGCGCACTTCGACAACATCGCGAACTTCGGTCGAGTCGGCGGTCGCACTGACTGGACGCTTATACGGATCGAGGACCTCGAAGGTGATGTCCGTAGTCGCCGGCAGCACCGCACCGCGCCAGCGGCGCGGCCGGAACGGGCTGATCGGCGTCATCGCCAGCATGCTCGATCCGATCGGCAAAATCGGGCCGTGTGCGGACAGATTGTAGGCGGTGGAACCGGCCGGCGTGCTGACCAGCACGCCATCACACATCAACTCTTCGATACGCACGACGCCATTCAGCGTGACGCGGATATGCGCGGCCTGCTTGGTCTGGCGCAGCAGCGAAACCTCATTGAATGCCAAGGCCTCCACCGATGACCCCGACTCCGAATGCGCATGCATTATGAGCGGACGCATGACGGTCGCTTGCGCGCGTGCAATGCGCTCTTCCAGATCGTCGTGATGGAACTGGTTGAGCAGGAATCCGATCGTGCCGAGCTTCATGCCATAGACCGGAATGCCAAGGGCGAGATTCCGGTGCAGGGTGCGCAACATGAAGCCATCGCCGCCGAGAGCGACGATGACATCCGCCTCTTCGGGGGCGACATCGCCATAGCGCTTCTTGAGTGCCTCCAGCTCGGCCTGGGCCTCGGTCCCGTGACTCGCCACCAGCGCTATGCGGTGGCTCATGGTGTCACCGACAAATCGATGTGCTGGCTCATGATTTCTCCCCTGCCCTTTCGCGAATCGATGCGCAAGGCCTGACTCTAACATCCGACAGGAATTTTCAGCTTCCTGCCGGATGCGGGACGCTCAGCCACTTGATCAGCGTTGCCTTAATCAGAGCAGTTGGGCCAGGCGGCGCACCGCGACCGAGACAATCGGATAGTCGATGACGACCTGAGTACGCATATCGGCCAGGGTGGCCAGTGTCGCCTTGAGTACAGGGTCCTCACGATTCATCCACTCGGCAACCCGATCTGCACCTTCTCCGGCTGATTTGAAGCTGAGCATCTGGGTAACCAGAGAGCGATGTTGTGCGTTCAGTTCATCGCGCAGCGATCCACGGGCATGCGCATGCCAACGCGTCTCTACCGGCAGTTCTTCGACCTTCTCCATCAACCACTTCAGGTTCAAGGCCTCACCAACCGCAAAGAACACCGAAGCGACATCGAGCACGCTATGCCCGCTTTCGCGTGCAACCAGGGCGATATCCATACCCGAACCCAGGGCAGGCAGGTGAGCGAGCTTGTCGGCCAGATCAGCGGGAAAGCCCTGCTCGATCCATACTTCGCGACCGGCCTCGAATACGCCGCGCTCGGCGGCGCTGGTGACGCCATCAATGCCCTGCTTGAGTTCGTTCATCGGCGGCCAGTAGCTGTCAACAGCGGCGGCGATGTCATCAAACTCACCCGGATGGTTGAGCAGCCAACGCGTCATGCTGCGCAACATTTTCCATATCGCGAGATTGGCATCGATCTGCGCATTGCCGTTGACCTTGCCATCGAGCGCCTCGATCTCGGCCCAGAGCCCACGCGCCTCAAGGACTTCACGCGCGATATTGAAGGCTTTGGCAACGGCTGCCGGAGTCTGCCCGGTATCTTCCTGCATGCGCAGCATGAAGGTCGCACCCATGCGGTTGACCATTGAGTTGGTCACCGCCGTGGCGATGATCTCGCGCTTCAGACGATGGCGCTCCATGTGCTCGGCAAAGCGCTCACGCAATGGTTCCGGGAAATAGCGACGCAATTCGCGCGAAAGATACGGATCTTCCGGCACATCGGAGTCAAGCAATTGCTGGAAGATCACGATCTTCGAGTAAGACAGGAGAATGGCGAGTTCCGGCCGGGTCAGGCCGACGCCACGCGACTTGCGTCCCGAGAGTTCCTTGTCACTCGGCAGGAATTCGATCTGGCGATCGAGCAAACCCTGTGATTCCAGTGTGCGAATGAAGTGCTGCTTGGAGCCCAGACGCGCAACCGACATGCGCTCCATGATGCTGATGGCTTCGTTCTGGCGATAGTTGTCGATCAGGACCAGACGCTCGACTTCATCGGTCATTTCACGCAGCAGGGTATTGCGCTGGTCGACCGTCATCTCTTCACGATGCACCGCATCGTTGAGCAGAATCTTGATGTTGACCTCGTGATCCGAGGTGTCCACACCGGCCGAATTGTCGATGAAATCGGTATTCAGCAGCACCCCGTTCATTGCCGCTTCGATGCGGCCACGCTGGGTCATGCCGAGATTGCCACCCTCACCGATGATGCGCGCGCGAACGTCAGCACCATTGATGCGAATGGCATTGTTGGCGCGATCGCCGACATCACCGTGGGTTTCAGCGCTGGATTTGATGTAGGTGCCAATGCCGCCGTTCCAGAGCAGGTCGACGGGCGCCTTGAGTACCGCACTGAGCAAATCGTTCGGTGACATTGATTGCGCGCCGCCCTCGATACCGAGCGCGGTGGCCGCTTGTTCGGATATCTCGATCGTCTTCGCCGAACGCGGAAACACGCCGCCGCCAGCCGAGATCAGCGATGCATCGTAGTCGGCCCAGGACGAGCGCGGCACCTTGAACATGCGTTGACGCTCAACGTAGCTGCTTGCCGAATCCGGGGTCGGATCGATGAAGATGTGGCGATGATCGAATGCCGCAACCAATCGGATATGTTTTGACAGCAGCATGCCATTGCCGAACACGTCACCGGACATGTCGCCGATGCCGGCGCAGGTGAAGTCCATGCTCTGGCTGTCTTGTCCAAGCGCGCGGAAATGGCGCTTTACCGACTCCCAGGCGCCCTTGGCGGTGATGCCCATGCCCTTGTGGTCGTAGCCGACCGAACCGCCCGAAGCAAACGCGTCGCCTAGCCAGTAATCGTGCTCGGCACTGACCGCGTTGGCGATGTCGGAGAAAGTCGCCGTGCCCTTGTCGGCCGCGACAACCAGATAGGGATCAGGATCATCATGGCGCACGACATCCTGCGGATGAACCAGATTGCCTTCGACGAGATTGTCGGTGACATCGAGCATGCCGTTGATGAACATGCGATAGCAGGCCACGCCTTCGGCCAGCACGGCATCCCGTTCACCACTCGCCGGAGGCCGTTTGGCGATGAAGCCTCCCTTCGATCCGACCGGCACAATGACCGTGTTCTTGACCATCTGCGCCTTGACCAGACCGAGCACCTCGGTACGGAAATCCTCGCGTCGATCCGACCAGCGCAAGCCGCCACGGGCAACCGGGCCGAAGCGCATGTGCACACCTTCGACACGCGGCGAGTAGACGAAAATTTCGCGATACGGCCGCGGCTTGGGCAACTCGTTCAACATTGACGGATCGAACTTCAAGCTGGTGTATTCGTGCGGCTTGCCATCAACTTGCTGGTAGAAATTGGTGCGCAAGGTGGCGCGAATGACAGCGCTGAATCCACGCAGGATGCGATCTTCATCGAGGCTGGCGACGCGCCCAAGCAAGCTCTGGATGGTGCCGAGGATCACGCCGATCTGGATCTCACGATCCTGATCGCGGCACGCGATCAGATCGTCGATCAGGCCCGGATTTTCGTCCAGGGAAGATTGTGGAACGAGGGTCTCCAACTCATCACGCAGATGCGAACGGGCGGACTCGATTGCCTCGGCTCCACCATCAAGCCGTCGCGGATCGAACTTGGCTTCGAACAACTCGACCAGCAGACCGGCGATATCCGGATAATTGGCCAGGGTTTGTTCCATGTAGCTCTGCGAGAAGGTCACGCCGGTCTGCAGCAGATACTTGCAATAGCCGCGCAAAATGCTGACCTGGCGCCAGTTGAGCTGGGCGGCTAGAACGAGCTTGTTGAAGCCGTCATTCTCGGCATCACCGCGCCAGACCCGCTCGAATGCCTGCTGGAACAGCTCGCGCACGTTGTCCAGGTCGAATGCCAGATTGACCGGGCGCACGAGGATGTCCTGGATCGTGATCGCGTCGTTCTCGCCCTTGATTTCGTAAAGGTTCTCGGTAAGCACCGAGAGTCCAAGGTTCTCCAGTAACGGGATCACCTCGGACAGGGTGATATCGGCGCCCAGACGAAACACCTTGAAGTGCAGCACACCTTCATGTTGCTGCGACGGGTACAGGTTGAACTGGATATCTTCGGCATCGGCAATGGCTGCGGCCAAGACCACATCGGCTGCTGCATTTTGCGGCGTGACTTTCTCGATGTAGCCGGCAGGCAGCGCCTTTCCGTAGCGACTGGCCAGTTTGCCGCCGCGTTCTTCGCCATGCTCGCGGACGAGAATTTCACGCAAATCGTCCTGCCAGTTGCGCACAATCTCGACGATCCGCGCTTCGAGTTCGGCGACATCCCATTTGACTGAGGCGCCCTTCTTCGGCCTGACGATCATGTGCACGCGGGCCAGGGGTGATTCGTCGAGCAATACCGTGGAATCAATGCGTTCGGCCTCGAACTGCTTGGTCAGCATTGCTTCGATACGCTCGCGCACATCGGTATTGAAACGATCACGCGGCACGTAGGCGAGTACCGAGAAGAATCGCCCGTAGCGATCCTGGCGGATAAACAGTCGCGACCGCGCGCGCTCCCGCAGATCGAGCACGGCCATGGCGATATCGTAGAGCTCGTTGGTCGAGCACTGGAACAACTCGTCACGCGGCAAGGTATCGAGGATGTGTCGCAGCGCCTTGCCGGAGTGCGAATCGCGCTTGAGTCCCGAGCGCTTGATGATGGTTTCGTAGTTGTTGCGCAGCAACGGCACTTCGCGCGGCGGTGTCATGTAGGCCGACGAAGTCAGCAAGCCGAGAAAGCGCTTCTCAATGACCGGTTTGCCGGCCTCGTTGAAACCAAGCACGGAGAGATAATCCATGTGCCCCGGCCGATGCACGCGCGACCGCGCATTGGTCTTGGTCAGGATCAAAGCGCCGACAGAACCTGATTTGTCGAGACCGCTGGCCGCAAGCGTACTCAGGGAGCGCACTGATTTGCCCAGACCCTCGGCGCGCATGATGCCGAGTCCGGAATCGGCGACCGCCTTGAGCACTTCCTCGCCGTTTTCGTTGACGACATGATATTCACGGAAACCGAGGAAGGTGAAATGGTCGTCGGCAATCCATTTGAGGAATTCCTGGGCTTCATCAAGACTGCCCTTGTCGAAATGCACATTGAGCGTCGGCAATTCATCGGCGATGGCAAGCATCTTCGCTTTCATCTGCGGCCAGTCACGTACCGAAGCACGAACGTCATCCACCGCAGCAACGATATTCTTTCGCAGGCTTTCAATTTCCTCGGCATCGCTGATGCGCTCGACCTCGAACAACATGATCGATTCCGCTTCGCCTTCGCCGCTCTGCTCGTCACCAAAGCTGAGTACATGTCCGCCCGGATCGCGAGCGACACAGAAGATCGGGTGAATCACGGCGTGGGTCATCAGGCCGGCATGATTGATCGCCATGGACACCGAGTCGACCAGGAATGGCATGTCATCCGTGCCCACCGCAATCATGGTGTGCGAGCTTTCAAAACCTTCTTCGGCAAGCTGCGGATTGAACACGCGAATCTTTGCTGCATGCGGCTTGCGTTGACGTACGAACTCGAACATGAACTGCGCAATCCGCGCCCATTCACCGGCATCTCGCGCACCAATGTCATCCGCTGGGACATGGCGGAAGAAATGCGCCGCGAAGGCTTGTGTTTCACGCTGACGGCTGGCTCCAGCCTGGTCCGAAATCTGGCTCAGAATCGGCTCAAGGCGTTGCGCTTCACTGGTTGCACTAGGTGCGTTCATTGGTCTCGTTCTGGGAGTCGTTATAGAGCCGCGGAGGATACCCCTGCCCCCCGGGGGAATCCAGCCACCGAGCGTTGGCGCGGGAATTGCTTTACCTTCGCAACCAGCCGTTCGAGTCATTGAAATGTCAGTTCCTTACAGCCCTGGTACGAATCCGGATACCGGCATCGCCAAGCGAAGTCGCTTCTCCCGTCGTGTCAGCGTGCTTTTCCTGATCCTTGGTCTGATTCTTTCGACCATTGCCATTCAGGTTTACCGGGTGGTCGGCGACTTTGTCGATGCATCGCATTGGGTGGCACAGTCGATGGACGTGCGCCAACAGATCATCCTCACGCTTGCCAGCCTGCATGATGCCGAGGCAAGTCAGCGCGCCTACCTGATTTCCCTCGATGCCGAGCGTCTGGCCGACTACGCGGCAACTGTGCCGCGAATCATCGATCACAGCGCCAAGTTGCAGTTGCTGGTGGCCGACAACCCGGAGCAGACGCAGAACGCGGAACGCCTTGAAGCCCTGCTCGATGCACGCCTGGCTTCGATTCGGCACGTGCTTGATGAGTTCGCGGGTGGCGGAATCGATGCCGCGCGCGCATCCAAACAGATGATGCGGTCACGCGCCGACGATCTGCAGATCGACCGTGTCGGCCAGCGGATGTTGCGCTACGAAGAGGCACTCCAGGCCGCACGCCAGAAGCACACGGCGGCACAAGCCTTGCGCACGCGCATGATGACCATCGGCGCGATCCTGTTCAGTATCCTCATGCTCGGCGGTGCATTGGTTCTTGTTTTGCGAGAGCAACGTCATCGCCTGGCAAGCATGCAAGAGGCCCGATCGGCCAACCGCGATTTGCTCCGGAGCCTGAGCGACTCACAGCGCCTGGGCCAGTCGCTGCGCGAACTCGCCGAACTCGGTGAAATGTTGCAGGGCTGCCGGGACATCGACGAAGCGGCCCGAGGCCTTGCCATATCCCTGCCGAGACTGCTGCCTTCCAGTTCCGGATCGGTACATCTGATCAACGCCTCGCAGAACCTGATCCAGGCAATCGCACACTGGGGTTCAGGCAGCCAACACCTGGCGACCCTTTTTGCCCCGGATGATTGCTGGGCCTTGCGCAGGGGCCATGCCTATCCGCTGGCTGGATCCGCGCCGGCGTTTATCTGCAAGCATCTTCAGTCCGCCGTGGAAGAGCATCCCGAGCAAGTCCATTTGTGTTTACCCATGATTGCCCAGGGTGAAATTCTCGGTGTCGTCAGCGTGACCTCCGGCCACGGCATCGACTCGACAGAACGCAGCAATATCATTGCCGCCAGCGAGTCGATTTCGATGGCGCTTGCCAACTTGAAGCTGCAGGAAACCTTGCGCATGCAGTCCCTGCGCGATCCGCTGACCGGTCTGTTCAATCGACGCTATCTGGAGGCCTCGTTCGAGCGTGAAATCCAGCGTGCGGAACGACGCAATATTCCGCTCAGCGTACTCATGCTCGACGTCGATCACTTCAAGCAGTTCAATGACACCTTCGGCCATGATGCCGGCGACGCGCTGCTCGCCCACCTTGGTACTCTGCTCAGCAAGATTGTGCGCAGTGAGGACGTCAGTTGTCGCTATGGCGGCGAGGAATTCACCATCCTCATGCCCGAAGCCGACATCGAGCTGGCTCAGTCACGGGCCGAGGAAATATGTGCCGCCGTGCGCAACATGGATGTCCTGCACCGCAATCTTTCGCTCGGCAAGGTCACGATCTCAATTGGTGTCGCCACCTGGGGCGAACACGGGCGAACTCCCGAAGAGTTGCTGCGCAATGCCGACAATGCGCTCTACATGGCAAAAAACAGCGGTCGCGACCAGGTCAAGCTTGCCGAAATCCTGCATCCACGCTCGGACCCCCGCAAACCGACGTCATCCGCCAGCGTATCCCGATTCAGCCAGAAAAAGTTGGGATGAGTGATAGCAGCGCGACCGACGATCCGGTAAGCCGCGGCTGCAGCTTCCGTCAACTCAGCGCAACCCGGTCTCGTTGCGGGCGATGACCATGCGCTGGATCTCACTGGTTCCCTCGTAGATCTCGGTGATCTTGGCGTCACGGAAAAACCGTTCCAGCGGCATTTCCTTGGAATAGCCCATGCCACCGTGGATCTGTACCGCCTGGTGGGTAATCCACATGGCCGCCTCGGAGGCGAAGAGTTTGGCCACGGCCGCCTCGGTGCTGAAACGACCGCCCGTCCGATCCGCCTCGCCCTTGGCGAATGCCGCGCGCAAGGTCAGCAACTGTGCGGCATCGTATCGGCATTTCATGTCGGCGATCTTGGCCTGGATCATCTGGAACGAACCGATCGCCTGGCCGAATGCCTTGCGCTCCTGCACATAGGCAACGCTGGCTTCGTAGGCAGCGCGGCACAAACCTACCGCTTGCGAGGCGATGCCGATGCGGCCGGCGTCAAGCACGCCCATGGCGATGCCGAAGCCCTTGCCCTGCGCACCGAGCATGTCTTCGGCGGGACATACGTAATCGTGGAACTCGATTTCGCAGGTCGCCGAGGCTCGAATACCGAGCTTGGGTTCAATCTTGCCGGCTTGAAAGCCGGCGCGCCCGGTATCGATGATAAAGGCCGAGATGCCCTTGGCGCCGATGCCCGGCGTGGTGATCGCAAACAGGATGATGTACTTGGCCACCGAACCCGAGGTGATCCAGCTCTTCTTGCCGTTGATGACCCAGTCACCGTCCTTGTTCTTGATCGCTTGCGTGTGCATGGCTGAAGCGTCGGAGCCCGATTGCGGTTCGGTCAATGCGTAAGCGCCGATGTACTCGCCAGTGGCGATGGCGCGCACATATTTCTGCTTTTGCTCCTCGGTGCCATGCTGGAGGATGCCATTGCAATACAACGAATTATTGACCGACATGATGGTCGAGGTGGCCGTATCGGCAGTGCCTATCTCGATCATGGCCAGCGCATAGGCGACCGGATCGAGTCCTGCACCACCGTATTCTTCGGGAACCTCGATACCCATCAGACCAAGCTGGCCCATCTCGCGAATATTTTCGAGCGGAAAAGTCGCCGAAGCATCCAGTTCAGCAGCGACCGGCGCGATGCGCTTTTGCGCGAAGTCGCGGGCAATGGACTGGATCGAGAGCTGATCTTCGCTGAGACGGAAATCCATGGGCGTACCTTTTGACGTTGAGCGGCCGGACATTTTATCGCGTCGCGCTCATGTTCGTCTGTTTGCGCGTTCCGCGAGTCGTTGACGAGGCTGATTCTGGCCGCTACGCTGCGCTTCCATCTTTCAATCAAGATGAAAGGATAATTCGTGGATCTGACTGCCACATCCTCCCTGCTGCGCCTGCTGTCGGATCCGACCCGCGTGCGCCTGCTGGCGCTGCTTGAACGCGAAGAACTGACCGTCGCCGAGCTGTCGGCGATCCTGCGCCTGGCCCAGCCGCGCGTGTCGACCCATCTGGCCAAGCTCAAGGAAGCCGATCTGGTTCGTGATCGCCGCGCCGGCGTGTCGTCGTACTACCGCTTCAACGGCGAGCTCCCGATCAAGGAAAATGCATTCGTGCATGCGCTCAGGGAAGCCGTCGAGGATGCCTTGCTGCTAGACGACGAGCGCCGCCTGCCCGGCATCCTGGCCAAGCGCGCCCGCGCCGAAGGATGGGCCGACACCGTCGCCGGCGACATGGAACGCCACTATTCGCCCGGGCGTACCTGGGAAACCCTGGCCCGCGCCATGACCCAACTGGTCGACGCTGGCGATGTCCTCGATATCGCCTCGGGCGACGGCGTTCTCGCCGAATTGCTCGCACCCAGCACGCGCTCGATCGTCTGCGTGGATGCGAGTCCACGCGTGGTCGCGGCGGCGCAGGAGCGTCTCAAGACCTTCACCCATGTCGAAGTCGTCACCGGCGACATGCACGCACTCGATCTCGGTCGCAAGCGCTTCGACCTGGTTCTGCTCATGCATGCCCTGACCTATAGCGAACGTCCGGCAGCGGTCATCAGCGAAGCAGCGCGCGTGCTGGCCAAGGGTGGACGTCTGCTCGTGGCAACACTCGGCAAGCATGCCCATCGCACTGCCGTCGAACCCTTCGATCATCGCAATCTCGGCTTCAAACCGGACGAACTGCGTGGTTTTGCTAGCGATGCCGGACTCGACGTGCTGTCGTGCGGACGCATCACCCGCGAGGTCAAGTCACCGCATTTCGAAGTCATCACCCTGCTGGCGCGCAAATCATGAATCGACAACTTCCGTGGCTGCATGGCGATCGCGTTCAGGCGCTGGAACAGGCCCTGGCCGAGCGCATCCTCGTCATCGATGGCGCCATGGGCACGATGATCCAGAGCCATCACCTGGAAGAGGCCGACTATCGCGGTCAACGCTTTGTCGATGGTTTCGATTCGACCCATGCACACGGCGATGGCTGCGGACATGATCTCAAGGGCAACAACGATCTGCTCCTGCTGACCCGCCCCGAGGTGATCGCCTCGGTGCACAATGCCTATCTCGAAGCCGGTGCGGATCTGGTCGAAACCAATACCTTCAACGCAACGTCGATCAGCCAGGCCGACTACCACCTGCAACACATCGTCCGCGAACTGAATCGCGAAGGTGCCCGCATCGCGCGCGAATGCTGCGATGCCTTCAGCGCACAAACACCGGACAAGCCGCGCTTCGTCATCGGCGTCCTCGGACCGACCAGCCGCACCGCGTCGATCAGTCCGGACGTCAACGATCCGGGTTTCCGCAACACCAGTTTCGATGAGCTGCGCGGTACCTATCGCGAAGCGGTCGAAGGTCTGATTGACGGCGGCGCCGACACCATCATGGTCGAGACGATCTTCGATACGCTCAACGCCAAGGCCGCGTTGTATGCGATCGGCGAAGTCTTCGAACAACGTGGTGGCCGTCTGCCGATCATGATCTCGGGCACGATCACCGACCGTTCCGGGCGCACGCTTTCCGGGCAAACCGCCGAAGCGTTCCACGCCTCGCTGGCGCACAGTCGGCCGCTGTCATTCGGTCTCAACTGCGCGCTGGGCGCCAGCGACATGCGCGAGCACGTCGAGACGCTCGCCAGGATCAGTCACAGCTTTGTCAGCGCGCATCCGAATGCGGGCCTGCCGAATGCGTTTGGCGAATATGACGAGACTCCCGAGGAGATGGCGGCGACCCTGCACGAATTTGCGACGTCCGGTCTGCTCAACCTGGTCGGCGGTTGCTGCGGAACCACACCGGCGCACATCAAGGCGATTGCCGACGCGGTGCGCGGAATACCACCGCGACGCCTGCCCGGGTTTGCCGAGGAGCAAGCCGCATGACCGTGCACCCTCGTCATACCGTGCTGTCCGGGCTTGAGCCGCTGGTCATCACGCCCGAACTCAACTTCATCAATGTCGGCGAACGCACCAATGTCACCGGCAGCGCGAAGTTCCGCAAGATGATCAAGGAAGGACGCTTCGAGGATGCCGTCGAAGTCGCCCGCCAGCAGGTCGAAAGCGGTGCGCAGATCCTCGATGTGAACATGGACGAGGGCCTGATCGATTCGGAAGCGGCGATGGTGCGTTTCCTCAATCTGATCGCCTCGGAACCCGACATCGCGCGCATCCCGGTGATGGTCGATTCATCGAAATGGACGGTCATCGAAGCCGGCCTCAAGTGCCTGCAGGGCAAGGGCGTGGTCAACTCGATCTCGCTCAAGGAAGGCGAGGAGCAGTTCCTCGAACACGCGCGCGAGGTCATGCGTTACGGCGCTGCCGCCGTGGTCATGGCCTTCGATGAGGAAGGCCAGGCCGATACCTGCGAGCGCAAGGTCGCGATCTGCACGCGTGCCTACCGGGTTCTCACCGAACAGCTCGACTTTCCGCCTGAAGACATCATCTTCGATCCGAACATCTTCGCCATCGCCACCGGTATCGACGAACACAACAACTACGCGGTCGACTTCATCGAGGCGACGCGGATCATCCGCCAGACCCTGCCGCACTGCCATGTCTCCGGCGGCGTCTCCAATGTGTCGTTCTCGTTCCGCGGCAATGAAACGGTGCGCTCGGCAATCCACGCCGTGTTCCTCTATCACGCGATCCGCGCCGGCATGGACATGGGCATCGTCAATGCCGGTGCGCTGGCCATCGTCGACGATCTTGATGCCGACCTGCGCGAGCGCGTCGAGGATGTGGTTCTGAATCGGCGTGACGACGCTACCGAGCGACTGCTCGAAGTCGCCGAGCGATACCGAAGCGGGAGTCGGGAGTCGGAAGTGGGGAGTGGGAAGGCCGATGAGTGGCGCTCATTGCCAGTTGCCGAACGCCTCGCGCATGCCCTGGTGCATGGCATCGATGCCTATGCCGCGGTCGATGCCGAAGAAGCACGCCTGCAATCCTCGCGACCGCTGGATGTGATCGAAGGGCCGCTGATGGACGGCATGAATATCGTTGGTGACCTGTTTGGTGCCGGCAAGATGTTCCTGCCGCAGGTGGTCAAGTCGGCACGTGTCATGAAGAAGGCGGTGGCCTGGCTGCTGCCCTTCATCGAGGCCGAGAAGCTGCGCACCGGGGATGTCGGCAAGTCCAATGGCAAGATCGTCATGGCCACGGTCAAGGGCGACGTGCATGACATTGGCAAGAATATCGTCGGCGTCGTCCTGCGCTGCAACAACTTCGAAGTCGTCGATCTCGGCGTGATGGTGCCGGCACAGAAAATCCTCGATGCGGCACGCGCCGAGAACGCCGACATGATCGGCCTCTCCGGCCTGATCACACCGTCGCTGGAGGAAATGGCCCATGTCGCCCGCGAGATGCAGCGTCAGGATTTCCACCTGCCGTTGCTGATTGGCGGCGCAACGACGTCGCGCGCCCACACCGCGCTGAAGATCGATCCGCATTACAAGTCACCGACGGTCTGGGTCAAGGATGCCTCGCGCGCGGTAGGCGTCGCCCAGTCGCTGATCACCAAGGAACTGATCGAACCCTTCATGGACAAGATCCGCGCCGAATACGCCGACATCCGCGAGCGGCACAAGGATCGCGGCAACGGCAAGCGCCTGGTTTCTTTCGAAAAGGCGCGCGCGCAACATTTCGACGGCGACTGGGCCAACTATCAACCGCCCGTGCCGAAGCAACCCGGCATCACCGTATTCGAGGACTTTCCGCTCGAAGAACTGGTTCCGTTCATCGACTGGTCGCCGTTCTTCAACGCCTGGGAACTGGCCGGACGCTACCCGGCCATCCTCACTGACGCCGTGGTCGGCGCGCAGGCCAGCGAGTTGTTCAACGATGCGCAAACCATGCTTGATCGCATCATCAAGGAGAAGTGGCTGAAGGCGAGTGGCGTGATCGGCTTGTGGAGGGCCAACAGCGAGGGCGAAGATATCGAAGTGCTCGAGGCGGATGGCTCCGTCCTTGCACGCTTGCATTGCCTGCGCCAGCAAGCCGACAAGCCGGTCGAGCGACCGGACTTCTGTCTGGCCGATTTCATCGCACCGAAGGAATCAGGTATCGAGGACTGGATCGGTTCCTTCGCGGTCACCGCCGGCATCGGCATCGATGCGCATATCGAGCGCTTCCAGAAAGATTACGACGACTATTCGGCAATCCTGCTCAAGGCCCTCGCGGACCGACTTGCCGAAGCCTTCGCCGAATGCCTGCACCGACGCGTGCGTCGCGAGCATTGGGGCTATGCGCAGGATGAAAGCCTCGACAACGACGCCTTGATCGCCGAGAAGTATCGCGGCATCCGCCCGGCCCCCGGCTACCCGGCCTGCCCCGACCATACCGAGAAGGCGACCTTGTTCCGCATCCTCGATGCAACGGCAAAGGCCGGTATCACGATTACCGAAAACTTCGCCATGGTGCCAACCGCTGCGGTTTCCGGCTGGTATTTTTCGCACCCGAAGAGCCAGTACTTCGTGGTCGGCAAGATCAGCAAGGAACAGGTCACCGATTACGCGAAGCGCAAGGGCTGGACGCTGCTCGAAGCGGAACGCTGGCTGGCACCGAACCTCGATTACGACCCGGAATAATTATGCTGCGGAGAAGCGCCTGCCGCGATCGGCAGGCGCCCTGAAATTACATTCCGGAACTCATGCCACTCATCGTCGCCATGAGACTTCCCCAGAACAGCACGGCAAGGACCAGACTGACCAGATAGAAAATCAGGGCGGCCTTGCAGAAGTTGGACTTGTTCGGGTTCGCGCTGCTCGAGAATCCCCAGACGAACAACATGATGAATCCGACCAGCGGAATCGCCAGGACGATCATCGTGATGATCCAGTCACCCAGTGACATCACCGGTGCACTGCTACGATTTTCCATGCTTTCCTCTCCCCGAGGTTGTTGTCAGGCGGGCGCCTGACCGGGGGATTCTTGCATGAACCTGAACGCGATGCACCCGCTCAGGAATCGACCCGCTCGCGCCGGTGACGATAGTCGACAACCAGGTTGTAGGCCGAAACAAAAGCCGGGAATGCGTTGGAGAGAATACCCACCGAATCGTTCTTGCCGAACGTGAAATAGCTGACCAGCATCAGACTGCCGCAGACCGAAAGCCACCAGAACGCGCGCGGCATATACACGCGCTTGAGCTTCTTGGTTGCATACATTTGTACAAACCAGCGACTGGTAAACATCAGAACACCGAGATAGCCAACCAGTTTCCACGGCGTAACACCGATGTTGTGAACATGAAAAAGGACTTCATTCATTGCGTGGCTGCACCCGAACATGGAGACAGCATTCTATCGCGGGACTTGTCGAATGAACGTCGCGAGGGTGCCCGCTCGAATAGGCCTGGGGTTGCTCAGGCGTGCACGGGTGGCTCAATCGAGCACCCGTGCAGCATCATGAAAGCGATATCGACAGAATGGATCCAGTCACTTGAATTCCATGCTCAATCGGGAATCAAGCTCTGGCTCGCAGCCAGTCGTGAATGGCTGGCGGAACTTCACGCTGGGCGCGACCCGAGACATAGATACCGATATGCCCGCCCTTGAAGGCAATCTGCGTGTAATCCTTGGTCCCGACCACACCCTGCATCGCGCGTGATGCATCCGGCGGAACCAGATGATCCTGCTCGGCGAAGATGTTGAGTACCGGCATGGTGATGTTCTTCAGGTCGACCTCATGCTTGCCAAGCTTCAAGCCACCTTTGATCAGCTTGTTGCCCTGATAGAAATCACGCATGAACTGACGGAACGCCTCGCCGGCCTGATCCGGTGAATCGAAGATCCACTTTTCCATGCGCAGGAAGTTCTCGAGCTCGGCCTTGTTGTCGAGGATCTCGACCATGCCGACATACTTCTGCTGGAGCAGGCGCATTGGCTTGAGCATCAGGTAGCACCAGTTCATCAGATCGGCCGGCACATTGCCGATCGTGTTGACGAAAAGGTCGGCATCCATGTTGCGCGTCCAGTTCGAAAGCATGTTGTCGGGCGTATGAAAATCAACCGGTGTAACCATCGTGATCAGGTTCTTGACCTTGTGCGGATGGATCGCGCTGAAGCACAGCGAGAATGCACCACCCTGGCAAATGCCGAGCACGTTGATTTTCTTTACTCCGGCATTTTTGGCAACCGCGTCTACACTGCGCCGGATATAGCCGTTGATGTAGTCATCGAGGGTGAGCCAGCGGTCGGCCAGATCCGGATAACCCCAGTCGATCAGATAAACATCTTCACCGTGGGCGAGCAGGTTGCGCACGAGTGATTTGTCTTCCTGCAGATCGACCATGTACGGGCGATTGACCAGCGCGTAGACGATCAGGGTCGGCGTCTTCGCGGTTGGCTTCTTCTCGCCGCGGTAGCGATAGACGACCAGTTTGTCCTCGCGATAGACCTCTTCCTTGTCGGTGACACCGAATTCGACGTCATCGAGTGTGCGCAGCACCTGCATGCCGGCAGTCATTTTCTTCTGGAACTTCTGAGCTTCCTCGAAGAGCTTGATCGGTTCGATATTGAGTGGTCCCATTACTTGCTACCTCCCCTCTTCACGGCTTTTGCCGCTGCGCGCGTAGATCCGCGTTTTTTCGAAGATTTCGACTTGCGTGCAAACCGCGCAATGCTGGCGGCAAAGTCGCCTGCATTGGCAGAAGGAGCTTGCTTTGCGCCAGTTCCCTTGCTTGCTGCAGCCTTGCGTCGCTTGTCGCGATGGGCAGCCGTCGGCTTTCTGGTTGTTTTTGACGATGATTTGTCGCTTGCCGGAGCAGTCGCGGACTCGATCTTCGTCTCGGATTTGCTTGCCTGAGCCGCCTTCGCGGATCTAGCCGCCTTGGTTGGCTTGGCGGGTTTGGCGGGTTTAGCTGCCTTCGTTGCCTTGGCGGTCTTTGATGGCGTGGCTGTCTTTGCCGGCTTGGCTGCAGACTTGCGCACCGGAGACTTGCTCGCCGACTTCGGCGCCGCGGTCAATGCCGCCAATTCGCGCCGCAACTCGGCTACTTCATTGCGCAGTTGCTGCTGGTCTTCTGAGCCTTCACGCTCCTCGCGAAATTCGCGGCGCAAGGCCTGCAGGCGTTCGCCGATGCTGTTTATTTCACTGCGCGTCGGCATGCCCAGCTGAGTGCACAATTTCTCGATTTCGCCCTGCACCTGCTGGCGAACGCGCATCTGGGCATCAACGACAGCGGCGTAGATTTCGCGAAACTCCTCGGACAAGGCGATCTCGGCGTAAGCCTCTTCGGCCGCATCGATCCACAAATCGTAGAGACCGCGAGCCGAGTCGATCTGTCGTCCCGGCTCTTCGCGTTCGGCCAGCTTGAGCTGGAAACGGGCAAAACTCTGCTCGCTGACCTTGAGCATGAGACGATCGTAGCGCGCGCTCTGTTCCTGATAATCGATGAAGACCTGAGCGGTTTTCTGCAGGTTTTCCTGTTTTTCACGCATATGACCGAAGGCCGGCATTTGCGTCGAAGCTTTGGCTTGGTCAAGCATCGGCCCGGCCGCAGCCGAAAACTGTTCCATCAACTGCTCGAAACCGCGTGAACCCTGATTGCCGAAGTCGCGCATGGCCGCCGCAAACGGATTGTTCATGACCGAAGGTGAGGCCATACCGGGAATGAAGCCGTTGGCGAACGGATTCTGAAAACCTTCGATACCCTGCCCCGCACCCGCGCTGGCCAGGCTTTGCAACATGCCGAGATAGCCTTGAGCACCAGCCATCAGGTGTTCCATGGCTTCACTTTGCTGGGCGCCGCCGACAAAGGGTTTGGCATTGGCCAAGGCTTCCGCCCATGGATTCGAAGGTGCCTGACCTCCAAACCAGGCAGGCTGCGCGGCGTTCCCGCCCATGGAAGCCTGCGCCTGGCGCGCCATGGCCTCCCAGTTTTTCGCCCATTGGGCAACATCCATCGGTTCGCTCATGACTCATGCTCCGGTTTCAGATCAGGATCGGCTAGCCCGGTCGGGCTCTGTCGGTCGAGACGATTCCCAGTCCGACCGAGCAAGATCCGACAGCTTGCTGCATGCCGAATACCCGCCATGATAACGGTGCATGTGATGTTGCGGCGAACGATTGCGGCAAAGGCGCAAGAAAAGTAGAACCCCGCCGCCTCAGTAATCGCCCAATTGGCTGGAACCGAGCGGGCCATCGCCACGCGGTGTGGTCACGATTTCACGACTGGTCGGCATCGGCGCACCGTTGAAGACATGCGCCCAGAGCTTGTCCAGCGCCGAATAGGCATACGGCAGCATTGGCACATGAGCGTCACCGAATCCAGGAAAAGCGAGGAACGCATCGAAATGCTGGCCGTGTTCGACGTTCCAGAACACCGGCTTGCGCCCGTTCGCCTCAAGCCAACGCACATAGGGCGCTGAGCTGAAGGCCACCGGTATCAGGCCATCCGCCTTGCCGTGGACAATAATCATTGGCAAGTCGGCACGTGGCAGCGCGGCACGCGTCTCACCGGCGCCGGTATAGACGAGCAAACCCAGCTCGCTCGATTCACTCCACAACTGGCTAAGGCACTGCGATCCGGGCCATGTCGCATCCTTGCCAGCGGCCATGCTGTCGATGATGCCGACCCCCGCGCCGGGCGCAATGCCGGCGGCATCGGACCACCATGCCGCTCGCTCAGCCGCTGGGGCCAACCGGGCTACGCCCTTGCCATCAGTCGCGGCCAGGCCGAAACCGCAAGGCATGGCCGCGACACCGGTACGCGCATAGGCGGCGGCATAGGTCACCGTCACTGCGCGCCACAAGTCCAGCGCAGTCGACGCTGCGGCACTGGCCAGTGCTTCATCGGTCCAACCGGTCGCATGCAGATTTTCAAGGGCCTGGCTCTCGGGTGAGCGCGCGGAGTCATTCGACTGCCAGCGATCATCTTTCAATGTTTCGCAACGGGTCACCCATGCCGGAGGCCGCTCGCCATTGACGCGAGCGAACGGGGTCTGATCGAAGCGCGGATCAAGCAGGGCGCAGGGCATCAACAGCATTGCCTCGGTCGCATAGTCGTACAACGCACGACCACCTTCTCCGGCCCAGATATTCGGCTCGACTGCGACGACGCCATCCAGCAAGCCATCATCGGTTTCAGCAGCGCGCAACACGGCACCACCACCGTTTGAAATGCCGGCTGCAAAGATCCGCGTGTTCTCCGCGGTGAACGGAGCCTGATCCGGGAACGCCTGATCGAGCGCACGCAATGCAAAATGGGCCGCCTGATTCACATGCCGACCCCAATCGGCCTCCGGGTTGTCTCCCGAATGCGCGTGCTTGACCAGCACCTGGTTCATGCTCGCTGGTACTTCATCGTCTGCAGGGGCGAATTCAAGCTGCGCGCTGCCACGTTCGGCACGCGTGCCGTCGAGGGAAACA
>NZ_DASSYD010000148.1:0-10802 GCF_035703485.1 Dokdonella sp.
CCCGGCAGGCTGTTGAAATTCTACTCAAACGGCACGATCCGGCAGCAAAACGGGCCTCAAAATGCTCATTTACCGCATGTAAACTGCACTCTTTCGGCCCGTTTCGCTTTGTCTCGCACTCGCCTGAGCGAATTTCAACAGCCTGCTAGTCGACATCCAGCGCCGCTTCAAGCAGGCGATGGATCATCGATTGCAGGGATGCCGCGCGCTCCGTGTCGTAAACATGGCTCGCTTCATCCATGTAATTGATCTGGGCGAGCTCGAGCTGGACTGCATCGACGCCCTGCTCCGGCTGGCCGTAGTGGCGCGTGATGTAACCCCCCTTGAAGCGACCATCAACAACAAAGCTGTAATCCGCCTGGGCTTCCAGGACTCCAATCAGCTGATTGCGCAACGAGGCGCGGCAACTGGCGCCGGCGGCCGTGCCGAGATTGATATCAGGCAGACGCCCTTCAAACAGAAAGGGCAAAACGCTGCGTATCGAATGGCCTTCCCAGAGCACACAGCGACCATGCTCTGCGCGAATACGCTCGATTTCGTCAGTCAGCGCCGCGTGGTAGGGGCGCCAGTATTTCTCGACGCGTTGGTCAACCTCCTCGGCCGACGGTTGCTGATCCTCCAGATAGACTGGCTCTCCGGAGAATTGCACGATCGGACACAGACCTGTCGTGTTCTGGCCCGGATACAACGAGACATCATCGGGCGAACGATTGAGATCGACCACATAGCGGGAATGAGCAGGCACGAGGACGGACGCGCCAAGATCGCGGGCGAATGCATACAGACGCGAGACATGCCAATCGGTATCCGGAACACGCCGCGCCGAAGGTGTCAGCCGCGAGGCGATTTCGGGCGGAATTTCCCGACCATCGTGAGGCAGGCTGATCAGTAGAGGTTCGCTACCGCGATGCAGATCATGAGTGTTCATGCTGGCAGTCTACGCGTTCTGTGAAGCCTTCCCACCGTCTGCGCACATCGAAATGGGCAGGTGTCAGGATTACTGGGATGAGTGCGGCCGGAACTTCAGCGGAATGGAATCCGCCGGCTTGGCTTCCGAAGTGCCGCAGCCGCCGCAACTGGCACAACCCAAGCCACTGCCACAGCTACCCTGTTTTGCTTCGCGCGGTTGCAGCCAGCGTCCAAGCACACGCAACCATGTACCGCGCTGCGGATTTCCGAGCGACCGTGCCAGCGACGATTGCAACGAACGGAAAGGCCCGGGCGCGATATGGCGCGCACCGAGAATCGTGCTCACCGAAACTATCGCGGCAACCAGAATGGTTTGCAGAACCTGTGCGCTCATGCGCCCATCGCCCTGGCAATTTGATAGGTCAGCAACGAGGCGAAATAAGCCAGTGCAAACAAATATGCGGTCATGATCCAGACCTGGCGCCATGAGTTGGTTTCACGACGGACCGTGGCCAGCGTCGACAGGCACATTGGCGCGAACACATACCAGGCAAGCAGGGAGAATGCCGTGGCCATCGACCATTGCGAGGCAACGACGGCCTGCAGGCCTTCCTCGTGTCCCGACAACGCATAGACGGTGGCCAATGAGGCCACCGCGACCTCGCGTGCGGCCAGCCCGGGAACCAGGGCGATCGAGATCTGCCAGTTGAATCCGATCGGCGCGAAAATGACATGCAACCAGCGACCGAGCATGCCGGCGAAGCTGTAGTTGATCGCGGGATCAGTGGCACCTTCCGGTGGACCCGGGAACGAAGAAAGGAACCACAGGATGATGGTCAGCGACAAAATGATGCCGCCCACCCGCCTGAGAAAGATGCTGCCACGCTCCCACAGACCGATCGCGATATCGCGCGGATGCGGAATACGGTACGAGGGCAGTTCCATAAGCAGGGCATGCTCGCTTTTGTCGCGACGGACCAGCTTGACCAGCCAGGCCACGGCCAGCGCACTGACGATGCCGGCGGCATACAACGTGAACAAGACAATGCCTTGCAGGTTGAAAATGCCGGCGACGCTCTCGTTCGGGATGAAGGCGGCGATCAGCAAGGCGTAAACCGGCAACCGCGCCGAGCATGTCATCAATGGTGCAATCAGGATCGTGGTCAGGCGATCACGGGGATCGTGGATGCTGCGTGTGGCCATGATGCCGGGAATCGCGCAGGCAAAACTCGACAGCAACGGGATGAACGAGCGCCCGGTCAAGCCGGCCTTGAGCATCAGCCGATCAAGCAGGAACGCCGCGCGCGGCAAGTAGCCCGACTCCTCCAGAGCAAGAATGAACAGAAACAGGATCAGGATTTGCGGCAGGAATACGAGGACGCCACCGACGCCGGCAAAAATTCCGTCGACAACCAGACTCTGCAGCACGGGCATCGAGGTCAGCCCGGCGCCGACCCAACTGCCAAGGAATCCAACCCCGGCTTCAATGCCATCCATCAGCGGCTGCGCCCACGAGAACACGGCCTGAAAAATCAGGAACATGATCACGGCAAGCAAGCCGAGACCAAGCAATGGATGCAGGACAACGCGATCAATCGCATCGTCGATCCTCGCCGTGCGTCGCGGCATGCTCACGGCATCGGCGATCAGCGCACGCGCTTCGTCGTGCAGATCACTGGCTGAATCCACGGACGCCACGGCCGGAATCGCTGCATCGAGGCGGCTGATCAAATCCCTTGCACCACCGCGCCGCACGGCAATGGTTTCGACGACCGGAATGCCGAGCGCCGCTTCGAGTTTCTGCACATCGATGGCAATTCCGCGGCGTCTGGCGGCGTCCATCATGTTCAAGGCGAGCACCATCGGCCGCCCGAGTCGACGTACTTCGAGAACAAAGCGCAAGTGCAAACGCAAATTGGTCGCGTCGGCGACACACACAATCACATCAGGTGCCGTCTCGCCGGGAAAATGACCGAGGCAGACATCCCGGGTGATGACCTCGTCGGGACTGGATGCTTCGAGACTGTAGGCGCCTGGCAGATCGAGCAGCTGGAACGCCCGTCCAGAAGGTCCTCTGAACCGGCCTTCCTTGCGCTCGACCGTGACTCCGGCATAGTTGGCGACTTTCTGTCGGCCACCGGTCAACTGATTGAACAGTGCGGTCTTGCCGCAATTCGGATTGCCAACCAGAGCCAGACGCAGACTTGCAACCGCCTCGCTCATGCCGCCAACTCGACAATCACGCGAGCCGCTTCAGCACGGCGCAGGGCAAATCGGGTGAAACCGATCTGCACGAGCAAGGGATCAGCCCCGATCGGACCGCGTCCGACCAGGCGAACCGGCTCTCCACGAACGAAACCGTAATCACGCAAACGACGCGCGATCGGATCAACTTCACTCACGTTTTCAACATCCTGCACCACGGCGTCAATTCCCTGGGCCAACTCGGACAAGCGCATCAAAAGACCACGGCGAATAAGAATGGTTCGCATTATATGCCGATCAACCCAATCCCGCGATGACTTGTGTCGCGGCGAATGGCTGCAGGTATCTGCCGAAATCTCTATGATCGAGGTCTTCCAGAAAGGCCAAATGCATGTCAGACAACTTACTCATCACCGATCGCAACGGGATCCGCGAAATCAGCCTGAACCGACCTTCGGTACACAATGCCTTCGACGACCAACTGATCGCCGACCTGACTGCTGCGATAGAGGCGACCAACGACGATGGCTCGATCTGGGGACTCGTCCTCAGCGGCCAGGGCAGCACCTTCTCCGCCGGAGCCGACGTCAACTGGATGCGTGCGATGGCTGGTGCCAGCGAAGCGGAAAATCGCGAAGACTCCCTGCGTCTTGCCCGCCTCATGCGCACGCTCAATTTTCTGCCCAAGCCGACCATCGCCAAGGTCAATGGCTCAGCCTACGGCGGCGGCATCGGCCTGATCGCCTGTTGCGACATCGCGATCGGTGTCGACGGCGCCAAGTTTTCGTTGAGCGAGGCCAAGCTCGGTCTTGTCCCGGCCGTAATCTCGCCCTACGTGGTCGCTGCAATCGGTCCGCGCCAGGCGCGCAAACTGTTCATCAGTGCCGAAGTCTTCGACGCCGACGAAGCCCATCGCATCGATCTCCTGCATCAGGTTGTCTCGCGCTCGGAACTCGATGATGCGATTTCGCGCAGCCTGCACTTCCTGCGCAAGTGTGGTGCCCAGGCCCAGGCCGAAGCCAAGGCTCTGGCCCTGCGCATTGCCGGCATCACCCGCGAAGGTGCCGAGAAGCTCGATGTCGAGAATGCCGCCCTGATCGCACGCTTGCGTGTTTCGGATGAAGGCCAGGAAGGCCTGTCCGCATTCCTCGACAAGCGCCCTCCCCGCTGGAATGCCGAGAACTGATGATGTTCGACACCGTCCTGATCGCCAATCGCGGCGAGATTGCCTGCCGCGTGATCCGCACTTGCCGACGCCTCGGTATCCGCACGGTTGCCGTCTATTCCGAAGCCGATGCAACTGCCCAGCACGTCCGCCAGGCCGATGTCGCGTTTCCGATCGGAGGCCCGGCTCCAGCCGACTCCTATCTTCGCGGTGACGTGATCATCGAGGTTGCCCTGAAATCCGGGGCGCAGGCGATTCACCCTTGTTATGGATTTCTTTCAGAAAATGCCGACTTTGCCGATGCGGTCGCCGCGGCAGGCCTGACCTTTATCGGCCCATCCGGCAGCTCGATGCGCAAGATGGGATCCAAGGCCGGGGCCAAGGATCTGATGGCTTCGCACCGGGTACCAGTCGTGCCGGGCTATACCGGTGAAGACCAGGACGCCTCGCTGCTCGCACGCGAAGCCGAGCGCATCGGATTCCCGCTGATGATCAAGGCCGCCTTTGGCGGCGGCGGCAAAGGCATGCGCATCGTGCGCAAGGCCGAGGACTTCCTGGCCAATCTCGAATCCTGCCAGCGCGAGGCCAGCAACGCATTTGGCCGCGACCGGGTTCTGCTCGAGCGCTACGTCGAAAAGCCGCGTCATATCGAGTTCCAGGTTTTCGGCGATAGCCACGGCAACATCGTCCACCTCAACGAACGTGAGTGCTCGGCGCAACGTCGCTACCAGAAGGTGCTTGAGGAAACACCGTCACCATTCCTGACCCCCGAGTTGCGCACGAAGATGGGAGAAGCAGCGATCGTCGCTGCGCGCGCGCTCGACTACGTCAATGCGGGTACGGTCGAGTTTATCGTCGGCCAGGCTGGCGACTTCTATTTCATGGAAATCAACACGCGCCTGCAAGTCGAACACCCGGTCACCGAGATGGTGCTCGGGCTCGATCTGGTCGAATTGCAGTTGCGCGTCGCCGCCGGCGATCCGCTGCCAGGCTCGCTGATCCGCAACAAGTCGATTCCGGCCAATGGCCATGCGATCGAAGTACGCCTCTACGCCGAGGATCCGGATCAGGGTTTCCTGCCCGGTTCCGGTCGCTTGCAGACCCTGCGTTTGCCACAGGTCTCCGAGCATGTGCGGATTGATTCGGGCGTGATCGAAGGGGATACCGTCAGCGTTTTTTACGATCCGATGATCGCCAAGATGATCGTCTGGGATCGTGATCGCCATTCGGCCCTGCAACGCATGCGCGATGCCCTCGCCGAAGTCAGCGTGATCGGGCCGAAATCGAACGTCGCTTTTCTGGAACGGCTGTTGCGCCATCCAGCCGTGATTGAAGGGAATATCGATACCGGCTATCTGGACCGCAATCTCGATGAGTTCATCGGGCCTGCCGGCGATGACAATAATCCTGCGCGAGCAAATGCATTCCTGTCTGCGGCGAGTGTCGTTTCCCTGCTCACCGAAGAAAGCGAGGCCCGCTTGCACGCGGGCCTCAGCGCCGATCCGAATTCACCGTGGCGTCGTGCCGATGGCTGGCGACTTGGCCATCATGGCAAACGCATCATCGCCCTGATCGATGGCGAAGAGCGCATCGAGGTATCGGCTTTTGGTGCGCAGGGCAACTATCGCCTTGCCGCTGGCGAGCTTGAAGTGGCAATCGAGGATGCCGTTCTTGCCGACGGCTGGCTCAGTGCGCGGCACGATGGCGTCGCAAGACGCCAGCGGGTCTTTGCCGATGGTGCACGCATTACTGTTCACGATGGCCAGTCACGTCGCATTTTCGATCATGCTCCTGCGTTTGCCTTTGTCGAAGCCGGTTCGTCCGATGTCGATCGCGTTCTTGCGCCGATGCCCGGACGTATCGTCGTGGTCAAGGCCAAGCCCGGTGACGAAGTGAATGAAGGCGACGAACTGCTGGTCATGGAAGCGATGAAGATGGAGCTGACCCTGCGTTCACCACGAGCCGGTCGCGTCGAGGTGATTCAGGCCGCGGCCGGCGATTTCGTAGAAGGCGACGCCGTGCTGGTTCGACTGGAGGCCAGTGAATGATCCTCCGCATCGTCTGCTGTGCTCTTTCAATGCTGGCGCTGGCCGCCTGCACCGAGACCCGTTTCGAATCAACACCCGGCGACAAGATTGTCGCTTGCGATCCGGCATGGAAAGGTCTCTGGGTCGACGCATCGGCCAATGCATCAAAAAGCGAGCCGGATGAACTGGCTTTTCGCGTCGATCAGGAATGTCGATTCTTCATGCTTGAGCGCCCGGAAAAGGATGGCCCACCAAAGCAGATCCACATCCCCCTCAACTACGTGCATGACCAGGGCAAGAATTACCTCGTGATTGCCGACAATCAGCTTGGCGAGGTCGTCGATCTTGCGCCCGTCCACGGCATCAAGCCCGTACCGAAGAAATCATTCTTCATCGCCCGTTACGAAGTCGATCATGATCGCCTGCGCATCTACCCGGTGGATGCGAAGCGCAGCGCAAGCCTGGTCATCGACGAGGTCCTCGATGGCACGGTTGACGCCAGCAACAAGCAGTTGCATGTCTATATCCAGGGAGATCGGGCCAAGGTTCTCGATATCGTGCGAAACAAGAAAATCTTCGCGGAAAAACCCGACGCCGAGGTTCGCCGGATCAAGCTGAGCCTTGAGCAATACGAGCGCAAGCGCAGCGCTCGGCGAGCCGGGAAATCGCCATGAGCACCCAGGCGCAAACGGTCCGCATCGTCGAAGTCGGCCCTCGCGATGGCTTGCAGAACGAAAAGACCATCATCCCCGCGGCAACCAAGATCGAACTGATCAATCGCCTGTCGCAAACCGGTCTGCGCACGATCGAGGCGACCAGTTTCGTCAGCCCGAAGTGGGTGCCGCAACTGGCCGACGCGGCTGAAGTTTTCAGCGCCATCGAAAAGCATGCCGGGATCAGCTACCCGGTACTCGTGCCGAACGAGCAAGGCTACGATCGCGCGCGCGCCGTGGGCGCTGTCGAAGTTGCCGTTTTTTCGGCCGCATCAGAAGCCTTCAACCAAAAGAACATCAATGCCTCGATCGATGAATCGATAGAGCGCTTTGCACCAATTCTCGACAAGGCCGGCAACGATGGCGTGCGCGTGCGTGGCTACGTGTCCACCGTGCTCGGCTGCCCCTATCAGGGCGACGTTCCTTTGCGCGATGTCGTTCGCGTGGCCACACGCATGCATGCGATGGGCTGCTACGAGATTTCGCTTGGCGACACGATTGGTATCGGCACGCCGCGCAAAGCCAGGGAGATGTTGCGTGCAGTCGCCGGCGAAGTGCCGATTGAGGCACTGGCCGTGCATTTTCATGACACTCGCGGCCAGGCCCTGGCCAATGCCCTCGCCTGCCTCGAAGAAGGCGTCAGCGTGATCGACAGTGCGGTATCGGGTGTGGGCGGTTGTCCGTACGCCAAGGGCGCCACCGGCAATGTCGCCAGCGAGGACATGGTCTACATGCTTGAAGGCATGGGAATTGCCACCGGCATCGATATCGAAAAGCTCATCGAAACGGGATTGTGGCTGTCGCAGCAACTGGGCCGGCAAACGGCCAGCCGGGTCGCCAGAGCCGGAACCTGAAAATCCGCCAAAGTCGGTGCTATCCTCTCCTGTGCAGGAGCCGCCAGGCTTGTGTCAGGGGCCGTGAAAGGGATTCACGCGATGATCGAGAAACAGGATACCTCCGTACCGGTTGCGATGGTTGCGCAGTCGACGACGCCCGAACTGGACGTATGGGGCCAACTTGCCGAGTATGCCTCGCGCGTCGATGCCGATCCCGTGTTGCGCCTGCTCATTGATGAAGCCAGCGAAAAGCATCGCAATTTGCGCGGCGTCACCGCGACCATTGCTCATCGCTATCGCGCTCTGATTGATGCCGTTCCCGATGCGATAACGATCCACGACGAGAATGGCCGCACGCTGGATGTCAACGCGACTGCCTGCAGCCTGCTGAATCAGGATCGCGATGCCCTGCTCGGACGTTTGATCGTCGAGATTTTTCCTGAGGTCGGTGCGGATTTCCTGCAAGATTTGCTCGACACCGGTGACCGCGGAGCGATTCTTGCGCGCAGCTCGACCCTCGTCCACGTTGACGCGCCGCCATCGGCAATTGAATTGAACGCCAGGTTCTATCTCGACGGCCAGCAAAAGCGCATCATCGTTGCGACGCGGGATCTCGGCCCACGCGAATACGCCCATGAACAGCTGCGTCGATCCGAAGCAGAGCTGCGTGACCTCCTGCGCAACATGGACAAGGGGGTCATTGTGCGCAACCGCAGGGGGCATATCGTTGCCAGCAATCCCACCGCATGCCGGCTTCTGCAGATGAGCGAACCCGATCTGCTCGCCATGCGCTCTGACCAGCTCGGCGACTGGCGTTTCGTTGATGAGAACAATCGCCCGATCGACAACGACGCGCTGCCCTGGTCTCGGGCCATGTCGACAGGCAAGCCCGTCGAATCGAGCATCTGCGGACTCAGCTCGCCAAATGTCAATGCAACCCTGTGGGTCACCGTGACTGCCATACCGCGATTCGGCAGCGACAAGCGCAACCCCGAAGAAGTTGTATCCATCTTTGCCGACATAACTCCGATCAAGCAGGATGCTTCGCTGTTTGCACACGTGCAAGCACTGACCAATCTCGGTGCATGGCAATTGATCTCGGGCACTGACCGCATGATCTGGTCAGCAAAGATGCATGCGATTTTCGATGTACCCGCATCAACGCCGACGTCGCTGGATCGCATGCTCAGTCACTTCACCAGCGACGACCAGCGGCGCCTGCGCCAGGCGCTTGAAGCTGCCAGGTCCGAGCAAACAACCGAGATCACGGCACGCATTACCACCGCGATCGGGCGCAAACGTCAGATCAGAATTCGCGCGCGCGCCCTGGATCCGGAATCGGCGAGCGGTGATGTCATCGGCTGCGTGCAGGATGTCACTGGCGAGAGCGAATCGGATGTCTCCATTTCGCCCGAATGAGCGGACATGCGGCGTCTCAGCATGCGCGTTGGTGATCGTAAACCCGGCTGGCTGTGTAGAATCGAAAGCCCCAACGCGGAATCGAGCGTGTGCCAGCCAAACTCGCCCCAGAAAAAAGCCGCGGCGCCATCGTTGCCTGTGGAGAATTGCCTGCGAATCAACGCACGCCTGTGCTGCTTTCGCGCCTGATCAGTCTGGTCGGGGAATCGCCGACGGTGATTCTCATCAGCGCGCTCGAACAGTCCGATGACGATGATATCGAACTCGAAGCGATGCTCACCGCAGCCGCCAGTTCGCAATTGCATCGATACGCCCTGAAAACACGCGCCAATGCCGAGGACAGACAACTGCTCGATCTCGTCGAACAGGCCGAAATGGTCATCCTCAATGCCGAGCAACCACTCAAACTCAGCACCCTGATTGGCGGCAGCAGCCTGGCTCGCCTGCTACGCCGTCGCAATGCCGCGGGCATGGCGGTATGCGGAGTCGGTGCCGGAGCTGCCCTGCTTTGCGAACACATGCTGGCATCCGGTACCGCCGGACCGACACCACGGGTCGGCAGCGCTTCACTCGCACCCGGACTCGGTCTGACCAATCGCGTGGTCATCGACCAGGGTGGAAATGCCAGTGACCGCCTTGGCCGTCTGCTCGCCGCACTTGCTCTGAACCCGTTCGCACTGGGCCTCGGAATCGATGCCTCAACCGTAGTCGTGATCGGCGCGGACAATGCCATTGAAGTTTTCGGCAATGGTGGCGTGACCATTATCGACCCCAGCGAAATGGTCGACTCAAATGCTGCCGATCTTGAACCTGGCGCACCGATTCGCATCACCAACATGCGCTTGCATGCATTGACCGCCGGCACCCGTTTCGATCTGGATTTTCGCCGCGCGATCGATTGATCAGCGTCGGCTGCGGAAGAACTCGCGCAGCATCGAAGCACTCTCATCGGCAAACAAGCCTGATGCAACTTCGATGCGATGGTTATGCAACGGCGACACCAGCGTATCGAAAACACTGCCGGCGGCACCCGTTTTCGGATCCGCAGCAGCGTAGACGACTCGCCCCACACGCGCATGCACCAGCGCCATCGCGCACATCGCGCACGGCTCCAGCGTCGCGTAGAGCGTGGCTCCTGGAAAGCGGTAGTTGCCGACCTGCTGTCCGGCTGCACGCAAGGCGAGAATTTCGGCATGCGCGCTCGCATCATTGAGGACGATATTGCGGTTCCAGCCTTCGCCAATCGCTGATTCAGCGGAAACCAGCACAGCACCCACCGGCACCTCGTTCTCGGCATCACGCGCATGCGCGGCCAATTCGAGCGCACGCCGCATCCAGCGCTCATCGTCGGCAGAAAAAAGAGCTGCCGGCGCGGCGTCCACGCCTACTCCCACTCTATTGTAAACAAGACATTTTTATCTTTTATATTCAATGGCTTATTTTCCTGCTAATTGGTAATACCATGAAAAATACCATGCTCAGAAAAGGCTTAACAATATTTTGAAAAATTGCCTACTGAGCGCTGCCG
>NZ_DASSYD010000189.1:0-19755 GCF_035703485.1 Dokdonella sp.
ACCGATGGCGTGGACGTGCGGTGCGCGACTGGACGCCCATCGAAACGGTCTGGCTCAACCCAGATCGAAAGTCACCCGCCAAGACAGAATCTGAGCGTCTGGTTGCATGATTGAGCGGACAACTTCGTTGACAAATACCGCTCTCGCGAGCGGGTCACGGTGCAGCACGGAAATCGCTGTATATGCCCGGTCTCGTTGCCAAGCGCCACAACCCTGTGATCATCGCCTTGGCCAAACGCTTGAAAGACCGTGGCATGGTGCCGAAAGCCATCGTCGGCGCAAGCATGCGGAAACTCGTCCACCTGATCTACGGCATCGTCAAGTCGGGCCAGCCTTTTGATCTGCAAATTCCACTACAGCAGCTTGCTTTTCAAGACGGTATCTGACCCCTTTATTCCTTTGTTCCTGACCCCTTTGTTCCCCTTCTTTTCGTTCTCTCAGGACTTCGGCCCAATGTGAATCGAATTCAAGATCGCGTTTGCGGCAGCTTGCGCGTCTTCACGCCAATCAGGACGAGTAACCGAGTTGTAGACACCGATACCAAGATAATGGTGCTTATCCAATGGTACAACGTAGCCGGAAGGCAATACTCGATAAGACACGTACCACCCATCCCTACCGGCGACTTTTATCGGATCGAAGCGCAAAGGCGGAATCGGCGGACCATTGTATTTGGGGTCTCGTACGACCGCCTGCTTATAGATCAGGTCCGCCTGCCTTCGTAGGGCTCCTTGCAAAGCTGACAAGTCGTCCAGGGGCTTTTCGCTGAAATTCACTGCGATCGCGGCAGTTAACGTTCCTTCATGCGGCGCGAACCCATTCTTTCGATAGTCCCAATGTCGGGAGAGTATTCCTGCCGAACCAACTTCATCAAAGGCATTTGGATTTTGCAAATCAATTCGCTGAGGCACAGGCGGGTCCAAGAAGTCCTCACTGATACCCGGTGGTATCGCGAACTGCAAAACCTGATCACCAAGGTCAACGCGATAAGTCACCCAATCCCGAGTTTCTCCAGACGGTAGGCTCGCTGCATTGCCTATCGAGGCACATCCCGCCACTACCACAGCAAACAGCGATGCAGGTAGTGACTGAATCATAGTGCCCATCACGGGTTTGGAACGGCGTAGGTGTGGGGGCTAGTTTCGCCGGGACCAAACAGTTTCGGCGCATTTAAAATTGATCGCGCCATGCGATCAGGCCGATTCCATCCCCGTAGACCGAGTATCTGCGGCACTAGGTCATTCGGTCGGTCAAAATAACCCTGTCGGAACAACTGAATACCTCCGCGAGCAAGGATGCGATTGGTGGCCCAAGCATTGTTAGCGCCCGAGTCAAACGCCACCGTAATATTACTTAAATTGGCACCGCCATTAGCTGCTACCCGAGCCGCTTCGGCGAAGATAGCGCCGCCTTGACTATGCGCATCCCAGCTCATTGGATGATTGACGCTGGTCAAAACTCCGCTGAAACCACGCGCTATGTTGGATGTCCAGCCAAGTTTATCTTGTAGTGATTCGACCAGGTCTTTAAACATGCCTTCGGTCGGGTTATATGCCAAAGTGTAGCTGTCTGCGCCAAACCGAGTATGGACATGCTCCGCCATTAGACCCATTGCTCGACCTACCTCATTCATGATGCCATTGATTGCACCATAGTTCTGATCTGGAGCGAAGGTGCGCTCAAAGCTCGTGACTAAAGGCATTCGTTGACCAGGTATTTGTACCGATGCCACGTTATAGCACTGAATCCCACCCGCGCAGCCCTTGCCACTGTCCGCTATCGCGCCAATCTTGTCGTGGTCGTTGCTACCGTCCGGGCCGTTCTTTACCCAGCTATCGGCGCCATTTGAAGGGTTAAAAGCGACATTGATGCTGCCGCTAATGCTCTTGAAGTTGCTGACGCTCATCTGACCGGTAAATGCAATATTGTCGCCAGCGTTGCCAACGACAATGGTCGTTGTCTTTCCGGTTTCGACATCCTCCATCGTATTGACGCCATCGTCCAAACAAGAAGCTGGATCCGTCGACAGGCATGCAGCATACCCAGTCGGATCCCTCCCACTCAACGGATTATTCATGATGTAGCTGTAAGGATTCATCGACTGCGTACTAGTCGGAAACTGAATCACCGGATCCACACTCAGGAACCGTCCCAACTCATAGTCATAAACCCGCCCATTCATATGAATCAGGCGCACATCATCGACATGCTGATGCCCGGTAAAGCCACGCAAGGTATCCGGCAGCAGGTTGAGTTGGCCGCCGACACGATCCGAGTAGTCGCCATTGCGCACCTTGCCGAAGGCGTCGTAGGCGGTGGTGGTCGGCGCGACGCTCTCGGGGCGATGGTTGTGATCAAAGCACGCACTGGCCCCGCCGGTGTAGAAAGAGCAGCCATTCCCGTTGCAGGCGCGTACCTCGTATTCAAAGCTCGTGCTTTCGGCGAACCTGGGCCAGGTCTTGGTGATTGTCTGCTGCGTTTCGGTGGTGGTCGTGTAGTACACATCCTGCGGGTCCGCCATGCCGTTGTGCTCGTGCAACTCATAGCGCGTCGCGCCATTACTTGCCGGCCAGTCGATGGTGTAGGTGGCGGTGGTGCCTGTGGCACAGCTGAGCTGCGAGCTGTGGATGTACGCGGGAGCATCCGGCAGGGTGCTGCCCGCAACGGTCACGCTGACCGTGTTGGAAAATGCACCGCAATACGGATTGCCGGGGTCGCTCGGGTTGTTGCGGCAGCCACGTATGTTGTAGTTGTAGTCGCCATCGCCCCGCTCCAGTACGGTATCGGTGCCGTTCTGGACGGAGTAACTCCAGCCGCCGCCATTGAAGCTCTCGCGCAACACGTAGTAATCCGGTTGCGGTGACGGTGACGGCGCGGGGCTCCAGCTCAAGCTGATCTGACCTCCGCTGGAGCCGGCACCGGGTGGGTTCATGTGAGGCGCGCCCGGCACTTGCGGATCTCCGCCGACGGTTACGCTGATGGCGGCGCTCGGATTGCCGCAAGCGCCCGTGCTCAGGCAGGACTTGATCCGGTATTGCCAGGTTCCATTGGATCTGGCATTGGCATCCCAGTAGGTGGTCGTCACACCGGAGGCCACCGCCTGAAAGGACGTCGCTCCGGGGGGTTTTTCCTCGACCCCATAGTTGTTCGCGCCACTGGCAGCGGCCCAGGAAACCTGGAAGTTACCCGCAGTGCTCGGAGGACTGGCCGTGACCGTATCCGGAGGCAGCGGGACCACATCTTCATAAAACGGTTGGCTGAGATCGCTGCAGGTCGAATTGCATGCCTTGACCTGATAGGCATATTGGCGCGGTGCCTTGGCGGCGGGCGGCGACCACAACGTGGCGGAGCCTTGGTAGACCAATACCGCTCCTCGTATGGCACCGATCTCGAACAACTGGTACTCGGTGGCACCGTTGATGGGGGTCCACTTGAGGGTGTAGTTCCCGTCATAACTCGGGTTCTGCAACGAGCTCAAGGTCGGTGCGGTCAAACCGCCACCACCGCCACTGCCCTCGACCGCCAGCGACATCACTTGCGAGCCGAGTCGATCACGCAACACGGCCTTGATCGTATCGACACCGCTCTGGCGCAGCACGGTGACCGGGCCCAACTCGTGACGCTGGGTCAGGGTGCCTCCGATCCAGGACTCCTCATAACCGGCCGCACCGAACCAGGTATTGTTACTGCCTGCGAGGGTCTTGAACACATCGCCATTGGCCGAATAGGCAAACTGGGCGCTGCCGCTGCCGCCATTGCTGTCACTGAGCCGCTGAATCGACCACGGCTGGTTGTTGAAGTCGTAGGTCGCATTCAAGGCGCTGCCGCCGGTGACATTGCCGTTGGCATCGCAGCTGTAGGTCAGCGCGCTGCCCGCCCGCACCACCGCGCTCACCGCATGCGGGCCACAGGATCCATTGCCATACACGTACGAGCCCGGCGTGGCGAAGCTGTAATCGCTCTTGGCCGAAAGATTGCCATTGTTCTGGTAACGATAAGTGACCGGGGCCGGGTTGCCGGGAACGCCATTGCGGGTGGTCTGGGTGAGGCGTTGCAAACCATCGTAGGCATACGATTCGCTGGCCGTGGCACCGTTCTGCGTGCTCGATTGCGTTTTCAGGTTGCCGAAGCTGTCGTAGCTGTAATCGAGCTGATCGAGCGTGCTGGCCCCTTGAGTCCATTTCTTCTGCTTGAGCTGGCCGGTGCTCGCATAGGCCGAATGCTTGCCGGTGATACCGCCGGCCCAACTCTCATCGGTCAGATTGCCCCAGGCATCCTTGGCCGATCCGGTCCAGTAGATTGCACCGGTGCCGTAGTTGCTGAGCTGATTCAGATCGCCGTAACTGGTGTAGTCCTTCCTGACCATCAGGCCGCTTGGGTAGCCGGTGGTAAACGGACGTCCATAACTGTCATAGGTGTAGCTGGTGATCCACTGGGTGTTCTGGTTGTCAAATGGTGTTGTGGTCTGGGTCGACAGTCGCTTGGTGTTTGACTCGTAAGTGTTGGATTCCTTCCAGATCTGGGCCAGCGCAAACGTACTCGATCCCTTCTTGCGCGCGGCATAGTCGAGCAGGCCGGCACCTCCGCTTGGGTCGTAGACCCAGTCATCCTGAATCACCTTGAGGCTCGGATCACTGGCACCGTTGTTCGTTGCGGTGCGCGTTCTCAATCGACCGAGCACATCGTATTCATGATGGGTCACAACACCGCGGGCATCGGTCTGGTCAATGACTTCGCCGAGGGCGTTGTAGGTGAACTGCCAATGGCCGGCATCGGGATCGACAAGATCCGTACGCTGACCGAGATCGTTGTAAGTCGCAGTAAGGACAGAGCCGCCCGCATCCTTTGCCGCGATCGGATTGCCGAGCCCGTCGTACCAGTAATTGGTTGCGGCATAGGTCAAGTTTGATCCATTGCCCTGCACGGTCTGCTCAAGGCGACCGAGCACATCGTAGGAACGACTCATGTCCATGCACAGGTTGGCGTTCGACGAGTTGGTGTTGGACGGGCAAGTCGAAGTCGAGGAAACGCTGGCGGCACGAACCTTGATCGTCGTTTTGCTGCCGTTGTACGCATAGGAGGTGACGACGTTGCCGTTGGACTGGTCGAGTTCCGCACCCGGTGCGTTCTTCTGCGTCGGCCGGTTCAGTGCATCGTAATTCCAGGCGGTGAGGTACGGCGTCTGACCGTTTCCTTGTTTGAACGGGGTGCTCTGCATCGAAACCGTTCCCATCGCATCGTAGTCGGTTGTCGTCTCGATGAAGTCGCCGTTTCCGATCGGTTGGCCGTTTTCGTCGTACTCGCCAAAGCCGCGCTCGACATGTTTGATCGTGCGACCAAGAACATCGAACCAGTCGACACTGGTCGGCGAACCCGCTTGGACCCTGCTCACCCGCCAGGCGGCGTAGTCCTGATTGTCGCCTTCACCATAGCCATTTCCGTTGTCGCACAAACTTCCTTTGCCGCCTATGCATCGTGCATAGCTCACGCTCACCGGCGGCAGCAGTGGCTGATTGTCGGCATCGGTAAAGCTCATGCCAGTCAAACGACCAAAACCATCGTAGCTGCTGGTGCTGCTGAGACCGTTGGGATCGGTTTGCTCCGTGACCTGGCCATCCCGCGGCGAGTGCTGCGTAGTCGAGGTTTGCTCGGCGGCGTTTGTTGTGGTCAGGACAAAGTAGCCGTCCTGTTGAGTAGCCGGGTTGTCGCCGTCCTTGGTGTAGGTGAATTGGGTCGCGCGTGGTGGCGAGATATCCGTGCCGGTGATGGTGACACTACTCGGCAGACCCCTGGCTGTCGTCGAGGCATAGTTGTAGGTCGTCGTCAGGGTTTTGCCCGCGGCGGTCACCGTTTGCGATTGCGGGGTGCGATCGGGCGAGTTCCAGAGATAGCTGGTATCTACCGTTCGAGTTGGTGCCGTTGCGTTGCCATTGGGCAGCTTCCGGTTGCCGTCAAACGTCAGCGAGGTCACGACATGTGAACTGCTTAATCGATCCAGCCACCAGCTTCCGGTATCCGCCGGAATATATGTGTTGGTCGTGGTGACCCTATGCTCGCTGACGAAGCTACCCCCGGCACCATCGTCGGCGCTGGTGACAACCTGCGTGTGCAAATTGCCATTGCTGTCCCAGCCCGAAGCGCCTCCGCTCGCGGCAGCGGCGTTGACGGTGGTGATATGGCTGACGGCTGCACCAGTGCCCAGATCGTAGTTTTCGATCCTTTGTGAATCAAGCAATGGCGAATAGACTGTTCCGCCATTCGTATTGACCGAGGGATTCGGCAAGGCATCACCTTGTGGACACGCACCGCGATTGGCATTGCAGATCCAAGTGTCGGTTTCCCTCTTGATCAGCCTTCCAGTTCCGGGAATCTTCGTCTCCACTTGCTCGATCCGACCGGTCAACGGAAACTTCTGGTGGAAGGTGGTGGTGGTGCGTAATTGGCGCCAGGTCTGGCCGCTCGGTGCAACGTTATTGGATACGATCGTGCGAAAACCCTGAAATCCGCGCCCGAGATGGTGATACATCGCCTCGGTGTAGCCGTAGAACGCACTCCGGGCACCCTCGACTGATCCATCGCCTGAGTTCTGCGCCATGCCATAGACAACCGGCATGGAACTTTGGAACCAGCCATGGTGCCCGTTGTCGCATCATGGGCAGGTGGCGTGTCAAAGACAGCCTCAGGGGTCGTAATCGTCCCACCGAAGGCATAGGCCTCGTTGCTGGGCGTCAGCACCGAAAGTCCACCGCACAACGTCAATAGCAACGCGTACACAAACGACAGCGACGAATTCCGCCCCGTGAAAAACCATCCCATAGTCCCGCTCCCGATCCCAGTTAGCGCGACAGACTAGGCAATGGCCCAGGCTAACGAAAGGGACCGCGATACCAAGCGTGACTAACGAGAATCAAATGTTCGCGGCAATGAAAGCTCTTCTGCAACATCCAATAGGAGTGACCGACACTTCGTCGGTATCTCTCTGAAAACTCTCAGCAAATTCTCTTCCTGGAGACAGTGAGCAAAGAACTCCAGCGAGACAGCAGGTACGTCGTCGTTGCCCAGACTCACGTTGCCACTACTGGATGCCTTTCCCGTTACCAGCCAATCGATGGAAACGCCGGTGATTTCGAAGATTCGGACGAGACTCTGAAGCGTTGGTTGGGTTCCGGACGGATGCTCCCATTGCGCAACAGCGCTGGCGCTGACGCCAATGCGTCGGGCCAACTCGGATTGCGAAATGGATGCCTTGCGTCGTGCAGAACGAATACGATCCGCCAGCGTGGAAAACTCCAGCCCTCTAGCTGAGCTTGGTTTCTTGTTCAAGTGCTACTTATCCTCAAGTGTGACTTACAAATCCAAAAAGAATTGTAGCTAGCTCAATAGCTTGTGTAAAACATAGTTTTTAACCACTCGATTACAGCGCCAATCAACACATGCGCCCTCGTCAAGTATGAGCCGGCCAAGCCAAAGCAGTACACTGTAGACATCTCCTGAAATCAGGCTTCCCTTTCGACGCCATGATCACGCCCGCTTTCAACCTGCAGCAATGGATCGACAAACACCGCCACTTGCTCAAGCCGCCGGTTGGCAACAAGTGCATTGTCGATGGGGATTTCATCATCATGATCGTCGGCGGGCCGAATGTACGAACCGACTATCACTGGGATGAAGGTCCTGAATTCTTCCACCAGCTCGAAGGCGACATGGTGTTGAAGATCCAGGAGGACGGCCAGGTTCGCGACATTCCGATCCGTGCCGGCGACATGTTCTATCTGCCACCTCGGGTGCCGCATTCGCCGCAACGCAGCGCAAACTCGATTGGCCTGGTTATCGAGCGCAAGCGGCTCGCTCACGAGAAGGACGGATTGCTCTGGTTCTGCGAACGCTGCAATCACAAGTTGTTTGAGGAGTTCTTTACCTTGCAGGACGTCGAGATCGACTTCCTCGCCGTGTTTGATCGCTTCTACCGGTCACTCGAATCACGCACTTGCAAGTCCTGCGGCCACGTGAACCCGGCACCGGCTCGCTACGCCTGAGCGGGCCCGGTTTCCGGGAGTTTGGTCGCAAATATCGCAACACCTTGTCTCAGAATTGATCGCGGCAGGTGTTTCGGCTCGTTGCCGCGATTTTGCGTGGCTGGGTTAAACTTGGCAGATGCTCAAGATCGATACCCACGCACATATCCTCCCAGAGACCTGGCCCAATCTCGCTGAAAAGTACCGCGACGATCGTTTCCCGGTCATGGTCAATGCCGAAGGCCGTCATCGCATCTACAAGGATGGCAAGTTCTTCCGCGAGATCTGGGCCAACGCCTTCGACCCGGAAGTGCGTATTGCCGACTACTCGAAATTCGCCGTCGATGTGCAAGTGGTTTCGACGGTTCCGGTGATGTTCTCGTACTGGGCCAAGCCGAGTCAGGCTCTCGAATTGCACCGCTTCCTCAACGACCACACCGCGGAAATCTGCCGCCGCTATCCGCGCAACTATGCCGGTATCGGTACGGTTCCGTTGCAGTCGCCGACCCTGGCCATCCAGGAATTGGAACGTTGCGTCGATCAGCTCGGCATCACTGCCATCCAGATCGGTTCGCATATCGAGGATTGGAATCTCGACGCGCCGGAGCTGTTCCCGTTTTTCGAAGCAGCCGCCGACCTCGGTGCGGCGATCCTCGTCCACCCGTGGGACATGATGGGCAGGGAGTCGATGCCCAAGTACTGGCTGCCGTGGCTGGTCGGCATGCCGGCCGAGCAGGCTCGCGCGGCTTGCTGCCTGATCTTTGGCGGCGTCCTTGAACGCCTGCCGAAATTGCGCGTTTGCTTCGCTCACGGTGGTGGATCGTTCCCCTACTCGATCGGTCGCATCGAACACGGGTTCCGCATGCGTCCGGATCTGGTCGCCACCGACAATTCGCGCAATCCACGCGATTATTTCGGTCGCATCTATTTCGACTCCTGCGTGCACGATGATGCCGCACTGCGCTATCTGCTCGATGTCGCCGGTGTCGATACGGTCATGCTTGGAACGGACTATCCGTTTCCGCTCGGTGAACAGGAGCCAGGCAGTGGCATCACCGCACTTGACCTTAGCCGGGCGGAGCAATCCCGACTGTTCCACGGCACTGCCCTTGAATGGCTCAACCTGCCCTATTCCCGATTTGCACAAGACGACACGGAGTAACCCGATGAAACTGCTTCCCCTGATCCTGCTAGCCGCCATTGGCAGCGCCAGCGCGCAAGACCGCTCCGATTACAACCTCAACGACGGCAAGATTCGCTTCAGCGTTCCGCAAGACTGGAGCGCGATCATGGAAAAGTCCGATGGCAATCCGCAGGCCATCACCTTTCATGTCACCGATCCCGCCGCTGAAGGCACCGATGACATGGCCAGCGTCACGGTCAAGACCCGACAGCTGAAATCTTCGGCCGATTTTGCCGACGCAACTACAAACGAGATGCTGTTGTCGAAGGCGCAGACGGGCTACGAGGCTGCTCTGGATGGCAGCGCTACCGGCATTCATCACTACTTCGTCATGCGCGGCCAGACCCGCTACGAGATCCGCGACCGCTTTAACCTGATGGGCGAGATCGCCGTCCAGGTGCGCTGCCAGCGGCCGATACTCAAGACGACGACCAAGGCCTGGACCAGTCAATTCGACCAGGGCTGCGACAGCGTCGCCAATTCGCTGAAATGATCGATCTCGCCAATCGTGAGGCGCGCGAAGCCTGGGCCCTGGCGGCGGACGAAGCCGATCCCCTGGGCCGGTTCCGTGCGGAGTTCCATATTCCGCAGCAGCAAGGCCGAGATATCGCCTACTTCTGTGGCAATTCGCTCGGCTTGCAGCCTCGGGCATCGCGCCAGGCGGTGATTGATGAGCTCGATTACTGGGCTGAGCTCGCCGTCGAAGGACATTTCCGCGGCCGCCTGCCGTGGATGGACTATCACGAGTTCGTACGCGATGATCTGGCCAGCATCGTCGGCGCCAAGCCGATCGAAGTGGTTGCGATGAATTCGCTCAGCGTGAACCTGCACTTGCTCATGGTCAGCTTCTATCGACCGACTGCCGAACGCCCGGCAATTCTGATCGAAAAATGCGCCTTCCCCTCGGATCGCTATGCGGTCGAGGCCCAGGTTCGATTCCACGGCTTCGACCCTGCCGAGGCCCTGATCGAACTGGAGCCCGATGAAGCGGACGGCACCTTGTCCGAGGCGGCGATCCTCGATGCCATCAATCGGCATGGGTCCCGGGTCGCCCTGGTCCTGCTGCCCGGCGTGCAATACCTGACCGGCCAGGCACTGAACCTGAAAGCAATCACTCGCGCAGCGCAAGCGCAAGGTTGCGTAGTCGGATTCGATCTCGCCCATGCAGTCGGCAATATCGACTTGAACCTGCACGATTCAAATTGCGATTTCGCCGTGTGGTGCAGCTACAAATATCTGAACTCCGGACCCGGCGCCGTTGGCGGCGCGTTTGTCCATGAGCAACATGCGCAAACCACGCGACCGCGCTTCGCCGGCTGGTGGGGTCATGAAAAATCCACGCGATTCGAGATGGGGCCGCAGTTCAAGCCGACTCCGGGTGCCGATGGCTGGCAGCTATCGAATCCTCCGATTCTGGCACTCGCTCCTTTGCGAATATCGCTTGAAGTTTTCAACAACGCCGGCTTTGCAGCCTTGCGCGAAAAATCGCGTGCGTTGACCGGCTATCTGGAATGGCTGATCGAGGATCGAGTTGCCGATGTCCTGAGTGTAATCACACCCGGAGAACCTGCCCGTCGAGGCTGCCAATTATCTCTGCGGGTCAAGGGCCCACGCGAATCCGGACGCCAGTTGTTCGAGCATCTGCAGCGCGACGGCATCGTTGTCGATTGGCGTGAGCCCGATGTCATTCGCGCCGCACCCACGCCACTCTACAACCGCTACATCGATTGCCGCCGCCTGGTCGAATCGGTCGCGCAGTGGCGCTCTGCCCGGTAGTCCGGAAATGAAAGCAGCTCCCATCACGATCGTCGGCGCCGGCCTGGTCGGCTCCCTGCTTGCCACCTTGCTCGCCCAGCGCGGCTTCGAAATCACCGTTTTCGAGCGCCGACCCGATCCGCGCAAGGCCGGCTTCCTCGGTGGCCGCTCCATCAACCTGGCCCTGGCCGAACGCGGCTGGCATGGCTTGCGTCTGGCCGGTCTGCAAGATCGCATGCGACCGATTACGGTGATGATGCGCGGCCGCATGATTCACGACATCGATGGCCGCACCAATCTGCAACGCTATGGTCGCGATGACTCCGAAGTGATCTGGTCGGTCAACCGCGGAACGCTGAATACGACCATGCTCGATGCGGCGGAGGCTGCTGGTGCGGTCATCCATTTCGACCAGCGCCTCGAATCGGTTGACTGGAAAACCTCGACCCTGCACCTGTGCAGCGAGGATGAAAGCCGACGCAGCCATCAGGCCGACATCATCCTCGGCAGCGATGGCGCCGGATCCGCGCTGCGCGCATCGATGGCCCAGGTGATCGGTCTCGGCGAACGCTTCGATTCGCTCGGCCACAGCTACAAGGAACTGGAAATCCCCGCTCTGGCCGATATTCCGTCGAGCCGGCTTCCTGCTGACTTGCGCGAGGCACAGGCGCGCGGCGAACGCTTCGCGATGGAGCCGAATGCGCTGCATATCTGGCCACGCGGCAACTACATGTGCATCGCTTTGCCGAATTCCGAAGGCAGTTTCACGGTCACCCTGTTCCTGCCCAACGAAGGCGAACCGAGTCTCGCCAGCGTGTCCAGTGCAGCCGATGCACGCGCTTTTTTCGAGCGCGATTTCGCCGACACCGTGCCCTTGATTCCGGATCTTGAAAAAGACTATCTCGGCAATCCGACCGGCCTGCTCGGCACGCTTTATCTGGATCGTTGGCATTTCGAGGGCAAGGCACTTTTGATTGGCGACGCCTCACACGCGATCGTGCCGTTTCATGGCCAGGGCATGAACTCGGGGTTTGAAGACGCCGTCGAGCTGGCCGAACTGTTGACCGCATCGCCCAATGACAGCGCTGCGGTCTTCGCCGAATTCGAACGCAGGCGCAAGCCGAATGCCGATGCGATCGCCGAGATGGCGCTCGACAACTACATCGAGATGCGTGATCGCGTCGATGATGCTGATTACCTGCTCATGCGCGAACTCGGTCATACACTCGCCGCACGTCATCCGGGCCGCTGGGTGCCGCGCTACTGGATGGTCACGTTTTCGCGGATTCCGTATGCAATCGCTTACCAGCGTGGCGAAATCCAGCAACGCATCCTGCGCGAACTGATTGCCGGGAAAACGTCACTGGCCGAGATCAATCTCGATGGCGCTGATAGCCGCATCGTTGAAGTACTAGGACCGGTGCCTACCCAAGAGTCATGAATGCGGCGGCGGATCTGCTCGACGTTTATCGCGCCAGCCACTACCAAGTACGCATGCCCGGTGGCCGTCGCGTCACCCTGCGTATCGGCCAGCCGGCTCCGTTGGCCCTGATCAACTGGGCGGACCCGGACTGGCCGCTGGCCTGCATCAGTGCCTGCAATCCGCAATCGGAGAAGTTGTCCGCAACCCACAATCGTCAACGCATGCGCGAGTTGCTCGGTCGGGTCCGTTCGTATCAGGGCCGCGTGCTTGCCGCTGCCGGTCGTATTCCCGGTCACGAATGGCGCGAATCGTCGCTGCTGGTCGCCGCGCTCACGCTTGATCGAATCGACACGCTTGCGCTCGATTTCGACCAGAACGCCGTCGTCGTCATCCGCCCAGGGTTGCGCATCAGACTGCGCATCTACCGCAGGGAATGGGCCTCATTGTCAGACCCGACCAGCGACCTCGAAGCGCCCGACGATTCCGTCATCAACACAAGTCAGCGTGCGAATCAGCGTGAAAGATCAGCCGGGAAAAGCCCGAATGGCTGATAATCTGCTCTTTACCGCGGTGCGCAACTTGCGCCCGCACCCATCACTGAATTCCGAGGAACAACGTCATGACCGATGAGATCATCGAAGTGCGCAAGATGCGCATGGAAGACTACCCGGCCATGGTCGAAATAACCGCGCGCGCCTATGCGGGAATCGGCGGATTGCCATGGGGTCTTCAACATATCGGCAAGCTGCTCGATCTGTTTGCCGATGGCCAGTTGTGCATCACCGTGGGTGACAAGCCGGTTGGCTTCGCCCTGAGCCTGATCGTCGACTACGGAAAATTCGGTGATTCGCACAGCTACGAGGACATCACCGCAAAATTCACCTTCAGCACCTACGATCCCGACGGCGATGTGCTCTATGGCCTCGACATCATGGTCGATCCCGATTATCGCAACATGCGTCTGGCCCGCCGACTCTACGAGGCACGCAAGGCACTCTGCGAAAACTACGGACTGCGCGCAATCGTTGCCGGTGGTCGCATCCCCGGATACGCCGAACATGCCGAGCAGATGACGCCAAAGGAGTACATCGAGCGCGTCACGCTCAAGGAACTTTACGACCCGGTTCTGAGCTTTCAGATCGCCAATGGCTTCCATGTGCGCAAAGTGTTGACCAACTACCTGCGTTTCGATGCCGAATCAAAGGCCTTTGCCACCCTGATCGAATGGAACAACATCTACTATCAGGACAAACCGGACATGCACAAGCGCCAGCACAGTCTGGTGCGCATTGGCCTGGTGCAGTGGCAGATGCGTCAAATGGACTCGCTCGACTCGTTGCTCCAGCAGACCGAGTTCTTTGTCGATGCTCTCGGTGCCGTGCGTGCCGATTTCGTACTGTTTCCCGAGTTGTTCCACATGCCGCTGATGGCCCAATTCGGCGACCTCAGCCCGGCCGATGCGATCCGTCGACTGGCCGAGTTCACTCCGACCATCTGCGACAAGCTCAGCCAGCTGGCGGTGAATTACCACATCAATATCATCTCCGGAAGCTTGCCCTTTCTAGAAAACGGTCACCTTTACAATGTGGCCTATCTGTTGCGCCGCGACGGCAGTCGCGATGAGCAGCGCAAGATCCACATCACCCCCGGCGAACGGCGCTGGTGGGGCATGAAGGGGGGCACCCAGCTCAAGGCTTTCGACACCGATTGCGGAAAAATCGGCATCCTGATCTGTTACGACAGCGAATTCCCGGAGCTCTCGCGCCTTCTCGCGGACCAGGGCATGCAGATCCTGTTTGTTCCATTCCTGACCGAGATGAAAAACGGTTATATGCGCGTACGCTTGTGTACGCGCGCACGAGCAATCGAGAACGAATGCTATGTGGCGATTGCCGGCGCGGTCGGCAACCTGCCCAAGGTGCAAGCCTCCGATACCCACTATGCGCAGTCGGCAGTGTTCACCCCGGCGGATTTCGCCTTTCCCGGTGATTCCATCATCAACGAGGCAGCCGCGAATTCTGAGGCTCTGCTCGTTGCCGAGGTCAATCTTGACCTGCTTCGAACCCTGCATGAGCACGGCTCGGTAACCACGTTGAAGGATCGCCTGCCAAACCTCTACTCACTCAAGTGGACCGGCGACGCCCACGAATTGAAAACTTGATCGGAACGCTGGTCACACCCCGGTTGATGCGATTCCGCAGAGACGAAAAAGCCACCCTCTCGGGTGGCCTTTCGAGATCACTTGTGGTTCGGATCAACGGCGGTTCATTGCCAGTGCACCGATACCGAGCAGACCACCGAGAAGAGCCAGCAACAACCAGTTGGAGTTGACCGGAAGTTCACGCGCCGGTTCGAGCGGAACGCCGCCGACGGTGCCACCAATGGTCATCGGCAGACCTTGTTGCGTCGCTGACCCGCTGTCATTGAACGGTCCCCAGACACCAGAGGCGAACTGCATCGCATTGCCGGTCGTTGCCTGACCAACGGTGGTAAGGGGCGGAGCCCATGGCCCCGATGCCAGCGAGCCTGCAACTGACCAGTCGAGCCAATACGTACCGGCAGGCAGGTTGATATTGAGACCAGCTGCAGTCGCGGCCATGATCGGCCGATTGGTGACATCCGGGGTTCCCTCGGAGTCGCGGAAAATATTGCTGAACGCGGTCGACGTCATGACGTTCGTTGTCGTGTCGCCGAAAATGACGTTCGAAGTAGCCAGACTCGGATCACCATCCCAGATCTGAAGGTACAGACCTGTCAGCGACGATGTCGTCGGCGAATTGGTCTGATAGGCATAGACGGTGATGTCATTGACCGTCCAACCGGATCCCGTCACGACAAAATCTTCCGCCATGCGGAAACTTGCTGAAAACGAGACATTACCGCCAAGTGTCGTCATTCCCAACGAGGCGTTCTGCAAACGGCTGACATCTGCGCCACCCGCACCAGCCCCCGGCAGGGTGACAAGACCCGGTCGGGTATCCAGCAAGCTTGGACTGCCAAGCACCTGGAGCGGCGCACCTGGCACATACGTGTTGTTTGGCGTCTCCGCCGGGTTGTAGGTTTCGTGACTTTGCGCCATGGCGACGGTCGATAACGCCATGCTCGCGACAACGGCCAACATTGTATTCAATCTCATTCCGGAATCCCCATTCAAGATTAGAGCTATAGCGCCCACGCGGCGGACAACAGCGCCCGCATTGTATTCCTATTCCACCCCGATACAACCGTCTGAAACACCCCAAAATGCCGCTTCAACCAGAGCGATTCTGGTTGAGCCAACCGCCGATTCAACAATTGCCCGACATTTTCAGGCCTCTTTTTGCGGCTTTTGTCGTCAACGGCGCCGGTAAGTCCACATCATCGCCGCCCCGAGAAGAAAGCCGATCACAAAAAATACACCGAGCCAGACCATCAGCGGCAGCGCGGCACTGAAAATCAGAATGCTCAGTGTTGTCGTCGCGCTGTTCTGCCAGATCACCAGAAACACCAGCACGATCAGAACCGTGATCACAATCAATCGCGTCTTTCGCGTAGCACCTTGAGCGGTCATGTCATTGGCCTTGATTCGGTAGTCCAGCCCAGTCTAGCGCGCTGCGCCAGATCATGAGGCAGTCTATCGTCCATGTCGTATCATCATAACTTGTCTGGACGGCTATCGCGGAGAGTTCCCATTACCACATCCCTGCCCTATGAAAGCGCTGAGTTCCTGCTCAAGGCGCAAGCCATTGCTGACGCCGGAGCCAGGCTTGCCGCACTCGGCTGGACCCCGGCGACCAGCAGCAATTTCTCGATGCGCCTCGGTGACCAGTTCGCCGCCGTGACCGTTTCCGGACGCGACAAGGGACAACTCGGCATTGACGACATCATGGTTGTCGACTTCGACAACCGGCCAATTGCCACATCAGCCCGGCCTTCCGCCGAGACCGCCCTGCACACCCAGATCTATCGCCGCCTTCCTGAAGCGGGCGCGGTGCTGCATACGCATTCGCGTGCGCAAAGTGTCGCTTCACGCCTGTTCGCCACCGCCGGAAACGTTCGTTTTGAGGGCTGGGAACTGCAGAAGGCGATTTCCGGCTACCAAACGCATGAGAGCGTGCTCGATCTGCCGGTGTTTGCGAATACCCAGGACATGACGGTTCTGGTCGACCAGGTTGATGCCTGGCTCGATGCCGGCAAGCCGCTACACGGCTATCTCATTGATGGCCACGGCATCTACGCCTGGGGTGTTGATATGGCCGAAGCGCGACGCCATCTTGAAGCGTTCGAGTTCCTGCTCAACTGCGAACTGGATCTGAGGAGACTGTCACCGTGAGCCATCTGCGTATTTTTGCCGAGGACAACAGCGAAACACCCTTGGAGACGCATGCCACGCATGCAGAAATCGCCAAGGCACTTGCCGCGGTTGGCGTGCGCTTCGAGCGATGGCGAACCGACAAGCCGATTGCCGCCGGCGCAAGCCAGGAGGAGGTAATCGAGGCCTACCGCGAAGACATCGACAACCTGATTCGCGAGGAAGGCTACAAGAGTGTCGATGTCGTCAGCCTGACGGCCGACCACCCGGATCGCGCCGCTTTGCGCCAGAAGTTTTTGAGTGAGCACACGCATGTCGAAGACGAGGTGCGCTTCTTCGTCGCCGGCTCGGGTCAATTCAGCTTGCACATCAAGGACAAGGTTTACGACATTCTCTGCGAAAAAGGCGACCTGATCGGCGTTCCCGATGGCACCCGCCACTGGTTTGATATGAGCGAGGAGCCAAACTTCGTCGCCATTCGACTGTTCAACAATCCGGCCGGCTGGGTTGCCGAATTTACCGGCGACAAGATTGCGGACAGGTTTCCGCGCATGTCACCGAGTCGTCCCGACAGCCCGACCCGTTGAACGCAACAAGTCCAATCCGGTGAATTCACTTCCGGTATTCATTGGACATGCGAGACTCAACAGCCACATGACAAGGATGCACACCCATGTCCAGAATTCGCGCGATCCTCACTGATATCGAAGGCACCACCAGCTCGATCAGTTTCGTCAAGGATGTATTGTTTCCTTACGCGCGCAAGCGTCTGCCTGCCTTCGTCGTCACCCACGCCGACACGCCCGAAGTGCAACACTGGCTTCAAGAAGCCGCTCGGGAAGCCGGTCTGGTTTCGGCCGACGAGCAGGAAATCATCGACCTGCTGATTAGCTGGATCGACAGTGATCGCAAGTCGACAGCGCTCAAGGCCTTGCAAGGCATGATCTGGGCTGACGGATACAAGGGCGCCGACTTTCGCGCGCACATTTACGAAGATGCCGCGCGTTGCCTGCAAAAGTGGGCTGCCAATGGACTGCGTCTGTATGTGTACTCCTCCGGATCGGTACCCGCGCAAAAGTTGCTGTTCGGCAATACTGAAGCGGGTGATCTGAGCCCGCTCTTTTCCGGCTATTTCGACACCGAAACCGGGGCCAAGCGTGAATCGGCATCGTATGCGCGGATCGCCGAAGCAATCGCGCTTCCCGCGGCCGAGATCCTGTTTCTTTCCGACGTCGTCGACGAACTCGATGCAGCGCAAAAGGCCGGGATGCAGACGATCCTGCTGGCCCGCGACGCGAATGGATGCGCGGCGGATTCGGGGCATCGTTGTGTCGTCGATTTCGATGCGATTGATCCAAACCCATGACGCCATCCGCTTCGATGATTGGCAACGGTTTCCGCATCACCTTTCTGCGCCGACCGCGCGGAAACCCGGTGCTGGCCGGAGCCAACGCGTTCGTCGCGAGCCTGCTGTTCTACCTGTTGATAGAAATCCTCAGCGCGGCAATCCAGGCCGATCCCCCGCGCATGTTCGTCAGTTGGGGATTCAGTACGCTGCTCGCCGACAGCACGCTGACCCTGGTTGCGGCCTGGTTGCTTGTGCGAATTTCCGGACGTATCCAGATCGTCTGGGCGGTGGCCGCCATTGCTTTGGCCGCGACGGCGGCAACCTCGCTTCTGATCCACTGGCCGCTGCAAGCCGCTGCATTGCACTTGTTTCGTGGCGGCAATGATGGCGCCGCGCTCGCCCTTACCTGGCTGTCACAAGCCTGGTGGCTTTTTGTTCTGATTGCACTTGCCCGCTGGCTGATGCCGAAACACCTGCCCAAAGCCCTGCTTGCCGCTGCGCTGGCATTCGCGGTTTCGGCAATGCCATGGTGGTGGATGCCTGGCGCGCCGCTGATCATGCACGATCAGGCGGCAGCCCAGCAGATGATTCAGGACGCTGCTGGCGACACCATCAGCGGTAGCGGCTTCGACCTCGAGTCCACCGAAGAAGGCGCAAGCTTCGATCCTGAACGACTCATGTTCGATCAGCCGCAGTTGCTTGGATCAGCCATTGCGGCGCTGCACCCGCGCACGCCCGGAAAAACCAATCTGTATGTTGTCGCCTTCGCAGGCGATGGCAACGAGAACGTGTTTCGCAATGAGGCCGAATACGTCGAAAAACTGTTCTCCGAGCGGTTCGGCGCCGACGGCCATATGATCATTCTTGAAAACAATCCGGCCAGCATTGATTCGCGACCACTGGCCACCCTGACCAATCTGCGCCTGAGCCTCGATGCGATCGCCGAGCGAATGGATCCCGCCGAAGATATCCTGCTTCTCTATCTGACCTCACACGGCTCGCACGACCACCAGCTTTATGTCGCCCTGGATCCCCTGCCCCTGAATCAGATCACCCCGGAAGATCTCGCCGACGCCTTGAACACCACGCCGCCGATGCGCTGGAAGGTCATCATCGTCAACGCCTGTTTCTCGGGCGGATTCATCGACGCATTGCGCGATGATTCAAGCATGGTCATCACCGCCGCGCGCAGTGACCGCAGCTCGTTTGGTTGCGGGTCGGAATCCGAGATCACCTATTTCGGCAATGCGTTTCTGGCCGACGCGCTGAACGAGACGACTTCCATCACTGAGGCATTCGCCAAGGCCAAGGCAACGGTTGCCGAGTGGGAAGCCCGTGATGACGTGGAAGAGCCCTCCGAACCACAGATCGCCAGTTCACCCGGCATCGAAGCGAAACTGGACGCCTGGCGAGAGGGATTGCCAGCGCATGCGCCGGTTCCCTTTACGCCCGCGGAAAACCGCAAACACTAAGGCAACGCTGATCAAGTGGCCCAACCGTCATGGCATTCAGAAGGTTCGCCGGTCGTGCTGCGTGGCGAAGTGAAGGGTGGTTGCCTTGACGAGCCGCGCGATGCGGCTGGCGGGCCTTCTCAACGCCACCTGTTTCAACTAAAACAATCGGTTAGGCGACACCTGTCAGCGTGCAGATCGCGGCGTGCTGGCGCAGATGCACTGGCTGTGCTTCATGCCAGCGCAACAAAGAACTGCGCGCAGACAGGTGTCGTGACGAATGTGCCAC
>NZ_DASSYD010000154.1:0-3027 GCF_035703485.1 Dokdonella sp.
GAAGCCGTCGAAGCGCTCAGGGCACAGGGCCTGAGTGTTTCCATATGCAGCGGTGATGCGGCACCCAAGGTTGCAGCGATCGCGGCCAGACTCGGCATTGAACAATGGCGTGCACGCCAATTGCCTGCCGACAAACTCGCCTGGTTGCAGCAGTTGAGAACCGAGGGTGCGCGCGTGATTGCGATTGGCGACGGTATCAACGATGCGCCGGTACTTGCCGGTGCCGATGTCTCGATTGCGATGGTCGGTGGCGCGGAACTGGCCCAGGCCAGCAGTGATGTCGTGCTTGCCAGTGAGCGTCTCGACGGACTGGCTCCGGCCCGCGCGCTGGCGCGGCGGGCGATCCATATCCTGCATCAGAATTATCGATGGGCGCTGGCCTACAACCTGAGTGTCATTCCTGTCGCCGCGCTCGGCTTCGTGCCGCCATGGCTGGCCGCACTGGGCATGTCGATGAGTTCACTCGGTGTCGTCCTGAATGCATTGCGCATTGGATCGGAATCGCCATCGTCATCAAGTCGCAATGAAGTCTCTGCTCCGATTCCAAGTACGCAAAGCCCATGAATATTCTGCTGGTCATGGTGCCGCTGTCGATCATCCTGCTGGTTGGTGCGGCGATTGCGTTCTTCTGGGCTGTCGAACACGATCAGTTCGATGACATGGATACCCCGGCGCTATTGCCGATGACCGACCTGCCGCCGGAAGAGGTCGAGGCGAGCGAGACCGATGACGACGCGGAAAGCGCCGACGAGCCGGAAAGCCGCGAAAACTGATCGTGCCGATGGCTTGTCGGCTTTTCAGAACGTTAAGGCAACGCTGATCAAGTGGCGCAACCGTTATGGCATTCAGAAGGTTCGCCGGTCGTGCTGCGTGGCGAAGTGAAGGCTGGTTGTCTTGACCAGCCGCGCGGTGCGGCTGGCGGACCTTCTGGATGCCACCTGTTTCAACAAAAACAATCGGTCGAGAGGTCGCTCCTGCGCATCCTGCGAACGCGACATTCGCACATCCATGTGCAGCACAACGCAGGAGCAGTTGCCGACACGGCCAGTGCATCTGCGCCAGCGCGCCGCGATCTGCACGCAGACAGGCGTCGTGACGATTGCGCCACTTGATCAGCGTTGCCTTAAGTCGGCAAACGTAGATCAGCACCAGTCATTCATCCTGGGTGCCACCTGCAACCCGGCACTCCGGACAAACAGATGACTATCCGTTCAATCCGTGTTCAATATCAAATTGTTGTTTGTGCGCCTTCTTTCAATTCAGAGAACACCTTGTGTCTGACGTAGGCGGCAGTCGCTGAATCCAATGCCGTGCCAACAACGTGCTCAAATGCGGATTCCACGCGGTCTCGGTGAGCTTGCGTTGCCGCGTGCCAGTATTCGGCCATGTCTCTGTCTGGGGAAGCTTCCGACAGAGCGCAGATAACCAGGTCCGCGTTCGATTCGGAATGCCACCCTGCGCTTGCGAGAAGCGCCACTGCACCGACGATGCCAGCGAGTTTCCCTTCATCTCGCTGGGCGGCTTCGGCAGACTGCGATCTGCTCATGATGTCATCCAGGCACGATGCAAAAAGCAGCAGCGATGCTCTTGCCACCTCCTTGTTCGATGGATCTCTTTTCAGCAGGTAGGCCGACTCGGTTGCGTCGGTGACGACCTTTGAACTCACCGGGACGCAGCTCGATGTTTCGCAGCTGTGCCTGCGTGTGAAGTGCTGAAGCAAGAGCGCAAAGGTATGCATACAAGTTGCCTGCCTTGATACCGCCACACGATTCGAGCTGCAGTGTGTGGCCTGCCGTCGCCGCGAACTCGCGAAAATTCCGCAGGCGCGCACGCCGAATCCGAAGCGCGAAGATGGCAACCGCCAGTACCACGAAGAGCAGCAAAGTCAGGTAGATCAACACAGTCGAATTCTCCTGAATCAATTCCTTTGAACGGAGCGCACTCTGGAACAAGCCGGGCAATACTAAGGCAACGCTGATCAAGTGGCGCAATCGTCACGACACCTGTCTGCGTGCAGACAGGTGTCGCCTAACCGATTGTTTTTGTTGAAACAGGTGGCATCCAGAAGGTCCGCCAGCCGCACCGCGCGGCTGGTCAAGGCGACCAGCCTTCACTTCGCCACGCAGCACGACCGGCGAACCTTCTGAATGCCATGACGGTTGCGCCACTTGATCAGCGTTGCCCCAATTTCCTGCACTATAGCCCGTTGAGTAGACATATTCCTTGCAGCGACGGGGTCATGTTGATTGTTTCCCGGGCTGAAGAAAGCCAGCCAATCAGGCCGAATCTCGCTTCGCAGCAAAGCCGAAGCATCCGCTCTCGAGGACGTGATGACAATCGTCAGGGCGCCGGTTTGCGTGGTCCGAGTGGCCGCAGATGCCGGCTTGAAGTGTGGGTTTGGCGTAGCCGGTGTGCGTGCGCGGCGAGCAGGTCGCCGCGGGTGATGAAGCCGACCATGCGATGCGGCTCGGTCTCGCTGACCACGACCAGTCGACCGACATTGGCTTCGACCATGTGATCGGCGGCTTCGCGCGCGGAGTGTCGTTCCTTGACCATCATTGGGGCATGGCTGACAAGATCGCCCACACTTGCGCTGTCGGAGAACGCCGGATCAAGCAGGACGCGACGCGTCAGTACGCCGAGCAAATGATCGTGCGCGTCGAGGATGGGGAAGCCCTGGTGGTGGGCATCTGCCGAGCCGCTTCTGAGCAGCCAGTCGCGCGTCTCGCCCAGGTTTTGATTGGCGCGCAGTGAGACGACATTGCGACTGCAAATTTCGCCGACAGTGATGCTGTCGAGGTAGTCGGCGCTGTAGTCTGACGGCACGCGTACGCCGCGCCGGGCGATTTTCTCGGTCATGATCGTATGCCGCATGAGCAGGCCCGAGACCATGTAGGCCACGGCACAGGCGGCGAGCAGAGGCAGCAAGCCGTTGGGTTGCTGGGTGGTTTCGAAAGCGAATACCACCGAGGTCAGGAGTGCCCGTGAAGCACCGGCAAACAACGCGGCCATGCCAACCAGCGCAGC
>NZ_DASSYD010000187.1:0-9362 GCF_035703485.1 Dokdonella sp.
GGTGGCGGCGGCCAGCGGCGCGGTTGGTTCCGTGGTCGGCCAGATTGCCAAGCTCAAGGGCTGTCGTGTGGTCGGCGTCGCCGGTGGTGAGAAGAAGTGCCGCTACGTCGTCGATGAGCTCGGCTTCGATGCGTGCATCGACCATCATGCTGCGGACTTCGCGGCTCAGCTCAAGGCCACCTGCGGTGACGGCATTGATGTCTACTTCGAAAGCGTCGGCGGCGCGGTGTTCGATGCGGTGTTGCCGCTGCTGAATGCGAAGGCCCGCATTCCCCTGTGCGGACTGATTGCCCACTACAACGACACTCAACTCCCACCCGGTCCGGATCGGCTCGGGCTGCTGACGCGCACGCTGCTGACCAAACGCATCAAGATGCAGGGCTTCATCATCTTTGATGATTACGGCGATCGCTACGGCGAGTTCTTCACGCAGATGAGCGAATGGTTCAAGCAGGGCCGGATCAAGTTCCGCGAAGATATCGTCGAAGGACTGGAGAACGCACCGACGGCCTTCATCGGACTGCTTGAGGGCAAGAATTTCGGCAAGCTCGTGGTGCGCGTCGCCGATTAGGAAAAGTCGGCGGCGACATGGCACATGCATCAGCAACCGACTCTTTCTGAACAACAGGAAAGACCGATGCAAACACTCTTCGATTTCCAGTCCGCCGCGTCCGCGTCCCACTGGGTCGCCGTCAATGACGTTGTCATGGGCGGCGAATCATTGGGCCGTGTCGAAATCACCGGGGGCAAACTGAGATTCAGCGGTTCGCTGTCGCTCGCGAACAACGGCGGATTCGCCTCCGCGCGTGCTCGCGAGCAGCATTTCGACTTCAGCGATTTCCGGCATGTGCTGATGCGGGTGCGCGGTGATGGTCGTCACTATCAATTGCGGCTGGCAACGGACGCCAGGCATCGTGGCATCACTGTTTCCTACGGCGCTCCGTTTGCAACAACAGCCGGAGAGTGGATCATCGTACGCATCGGGCTGGATTCATTGACCGCGAGCGTGCGCGGCACATCGCTGGACGGACCACCACTCGATGTCTCCAGCATCCGCGAAATCGGACTGCTGATTAATGACAAGGCTGCCGGAAGCTTTTCGCTGGAAGTCGACTGGATCGCCGTGGAGTAGCGTGATGGACGCCTACCAGCGGTGGTAAGCGGGATGGCCTTCCTTGACCGCCATGAATTTCCCGATGCAGCGGTCACAGACCTTGTCGCCGGCGAGCAATTCGCCTTCGACAGTAACCACGTCATCCGTCGATTCGATCACGCGTGCAACCAGCCGCAGCGTCTGGTCCGTCGGCGTCGGACGCCGCAGCTTGATCGCATACTCCATCGTCACCGTGCACGGCGGCGTGTCCGTGCCGAGACGGTTCATCAGATGCCAGGCCGCGGTCCAGTTGCAATGACAGTCGAGCAAGGTGCCGATGATGCCGCCGTTGAGCACGCCCGGAAACGCTTCGTGGTATTGCTCGGGAGTGAACTCGGCAACGACTTCATCGCCTCTCGGAAAGCTCTTGATACGCAGTCCGCGCTCATTGGCCGGACCACAACCGAAGCAGGCGTTGTGCGGCGCGTAGGTATCTTGCAGGCCTTTTTCCATGCCGACCATCATGCGTCAGCCAATCACACAAAAAAAGGGGACGGAGGAATTATTTGTTTGAATTTCATCGAAACCGCAGCGGCGTTCTTTGAATGATGAATGATTCCTCCGCACCATACGTTCCGAAAAAGGCATAGCCAGCTCGTTGAGAAGCCCGCGAGCTGATCGGGACAGGATAGTGAAACAATCAGCGCTGGGGCTCGAATGGATGCGCACTCACGCCCTGCCTCTTTGTTCTGCGTTCTGCTGTAAGACCGGAGCAATTCAAACAGAAAATTCCTCCGTCCCCTTTTTCCCGCGACAAGCCTGTGCGCGAGCCTGCAATACTGCGCGTTCACGTTCATTGCCGGTGAGGGATGCTGCCAACTCGAACGCGTCAGCCGCTTCCTCCAGGCGACCCAATTGCTGCAACAATTCCCCGCGCACCGCCGACAGAGGTGCGTAACCGGATAGCTGCCGTGTGTCAGCCAGGGCATCGACGATGCTGAGTCCGGCGTCGGGGCCTTGCACCCGACTTACCGCCACAGCACGGTTGAGTTCAACCACCGGCGAGGGCATCACCTGCACAAGCTGCGCATACAAGGCGGCAATCTGCGGCCAATCCGTGTCCTGCATGCGCAGCGCACGTGCGTGGCACGCTGCGATCGCGGCTTGCAGCGCATAGGCACCGCGTGCACCACCCAGGCGTAGCGTTCGATCCAGCGCAGCCAGTCCGCGTTGAATCTGCAGGCGATCCCAGCGCGCGCGATTCTGTTCGGGCAACAGGATCGGCGTGCCGTCCGTCTCGGTGCGCGCGGCTATCCGTGAAGCCTGCAATTCCATCAGGGCGAGCAGACCGAAGACCCCGGATTCGCTGGGCAGCAGACTCGCCAACACGCGCGCCAACCGCAATGCTTCCTCGCACAGGGCCGGGCGCATCCAGTCTTCACCGCTGGTCGCGGCGTAGCCTTCGTTGAAGACCAGATAGAGCACTTCCAGCACGGCGTCGAGGCGCTCGGGCAGCTCGGCCTTGCGCGGCACCTCGAACGCCACCGATGCCTTCGTCAGCGTGCGCTTGGCGCGCACGATGCGCTGTGCCACGGTCGACTCGCTTTGCAGAAACGCGCGGGCGATTTCCGGCGTGCTCAATCCACCGAGCAGGCGCAGGGTCAGCGCGACCCGGGATTCCATCGACAGCACCGGATGGCAGGCGACGAACAACAGGCGCAGCAAGTCATCGCCGATTTCGTCGTCGACTTTGTCCGGGGCCTGGTCACCCTGCATGTCGGCTCCGTGCAGATCCAGCTCGATACCGAATTCATCCCGCTTGCGCGCATGCAAGGCGCGTTGGCGCAGGTGATCAATGGAGCGATGTCTGGCTGCGGTCATCAGCCACGCTGCGGGGTTGTCCGGCAAGCCGTCGCGCGACCAGTGCTCCAGCGCACCCAGCAACACGTCCTGCGCCAGCTCCTCGGCGGTGTCGATATTGCCAGTCATGCGTGCGATGTGCGCCAGCAATCGTGGCGATTCCATTCGCCATAGCGTGTCCAGGGTTCGATGAATCGCGTCGTGGTGGGTCGTTGCCATCATCGTCGCCGATCACATCACCGCCGACAGCTTGGCGCAAGCCTGCCGGTTGCGGTCACGCTGACTCATGACGTCGGCATCTGTGCCTCATCCATCCAGAACACTTCCCACTGGTGTCCGTCCGGGTCCGCGAAGCCGTGCTGGTACATGAAACCATAGTCCCTGGCCTCGACCGTCGGGTCGGCGCCAGCGGCAAGGGCCTTGGTCATGAACTCGTGGACTTGCGCACGACTGTCCAGCGACAGGGCCAGCAATGTCTCGGTGCTGGCGCGTGCATCGGCAATGGGTTTCTTTGTAAACCCGGCGAAGAAGTCTTCGACCAGCAGCATCACGCTGGTGCGTTCATTGATGATCAGACAGGCGGCATTTTCGTTGGTGAATTTCGGATTGAACGAGAACCCCAGCGTGTCAAAGAAATCGACAGAGCGCTCAAGGTCTTTCACCGGCAGATTGACATACAGGTTGCGAGGCATGGAAATGTCCTGGGCTGGATGTGCTGGATCGGGGAGTGGGTTACGCGGTCGGCAGCCTGCAATTGATCATCCACGGCTGGCCATAGCGGTCGTCGAACATGCCGAAGCGCGGTGACCACGCCGTCTCCGCCAGCGGCATCCTGATCAGCCCGCCTTCGCACATCATGGCGAACACGCGCTCGGCTTCCGCAATGCTGTCGACCTCGATGTTGACCGAGGTCGTGGCCTGGCCATCGGGGTTTTCCATGGCGTCAGCGCCCATGATCGACGCGTCGCCAACCCGCAGGTGGACGTTGGCGACCAGCGGCCGCATCGGCTCGGGGACATCCGGCCCCATGTCGCCATAGGTCGCGGTCGAGACAATCTCGCCGCGCAGGGCCTGCGCATAGAACGCGAACGCCTCACGGCACTTTCCCTCGCGAAACATCAGGTACGGAATCAGTTGCATGGCGTCGCTCCTTCGGGGTTGTTGATTCAACGGCCAAGTCGCTCGCGCAAGCGATCTTCCTGTTCGCGCAGTTCGGGGGTGAATTCATCGCCAAAATCAGCCGCTTCGAAAATAGGGCGAATCTCGATTTCGGATGGACCGGACATCGGATTCGGGCAACGCTTGACCCATTCGATGGCTTCCTCGAGCGAGCGAACCTGCCACAACCAGAACCCGGCAACCAGCTCACGGGTCTCGGTAAACGGGCCGTCGATCACCCGTCGCTGCGCACCATCGAAGGCGACGCGCGCACCGCGTGAACTCGGATGCAGGCCCTCGCCCGCCAACATCACCCCGGCATTGACCAACTCCTCGTTGAATTTACCCATCGCTTCCAGCAACGCTTGACTGGGCATGACGCCAGCCTCGGACTCTTCGGTGGCTTTCACCATCACCATGACCTTCATTTCATTCTCCTGTTGGCGCCGCGTTCTGGCCGCTTGCAAGGATGATGACGAACGAGCGCATCCGGAATCGACATGCACATGAGAAACTTTTCCTGGCCCTGTTTGAGTGCAATGCCGACAGCGGGCATCATCGACACTTCCTTGCAATGCGGAGCCCGCGATGCAGTTCCTGACCCTGATCCATATCGATCCCGGCCTGCTCGCCGAAGTCCCGGAGGCCGAATACGACCGTCTCATGCGCGGTTGTTTCGAGAAAGCCGATGCTCTTCAGCAAGACGGCTGCCTGCAGGGTTCGCAGCAGTTGGAAAACCCCGACACCGCCAAGACCCTGCGGGTTCGCAACGGCATCAGCCGTGTCACCGATGGTCCGTTCGCCGAAACACGTGAGTTCCTGGCCGGCTTCAATCTGATCGAAGCCGATTCGATGGATCGAGCGATGGAGATCGCCCGGCAATTTCCATGGGCGCGCTTCGGTAGTATCGAAGTCCGCCCGGTGCGCGACATCCAGACGGTGCGAGAGCACGTCGGCGCAAAGCGGCCGCCCAACGGCGAATAAAGGAAACGGAATTTCGGGGCAGAGGGTCAATACCTCAGCGCCATGTCGATTTCGCCCGCCGTTGTTCGTCGGTAGTGCAAGGCCGCCATTTTGGTTGCCATTGCCGCCGAGGAAACTGTCATGTCCTATGTCGATGGATTCGTGATCGCCGTACCCAGCGCCAACCATGAGGCGTTTATCAAGCACGCCAATACCCTAGACGTCATCTTTCTGGAATTCGGTGCCACGCGGGTGCTGGAGTGCTGGGGTGACGACGTGCCCGAAGGCAAGCTCACCGATTTCCGCCGCGCCGTGCAGGCCGGACAGGATGAAACCGTGGTGTTCTCCTGGGTGGAATGGCCCGACAAGGCCACCCGCGATACGGCCATGGAAAAATTCATGAAAGATCCGCGGATGGAGGCCGCCGGCGATTGTCCCTTCGATGGCAAACGCATGATCTTTGGCGGCTTTGTGCCAGTCGTGAAGCTGCCAGCGTAGTCACGCCCTGCAATGCCCGGGCCAACGGAGTGGAGTTTCAGACCACAGTTTGTGGGTCATCCGTACGTTTGACGTACTACCGATATAAAGCGGCTTATCTCAAGAGAAGATCGCCGGATAGTATATTGATGTACTACGCTCTCGCGATCCGACTTACTGATGCGTAATGCAACCCAAAGTGAGCACCAATCTGGCGCAAAGTGAACTGCCCGGTAGCGTAGGCCGCGCGAATCGCGTCGTCACGATTCTCTGCTGAACGCTCAATCGTCTTCAAACTCCGCCACTGCCGTTGCCGCTTGGGTACCTCGCTCGAAACCTTGCCCGCTTTGGCCGTCACTGCGCTGACAAAGGCTTCGCCACCCAGAAATACCTGATTGATCACATGCTCTGTCGGGTCCTCCGTGCCAAGACCTTGAGCCACGAATCGGTTGTATGCCCGCCGCGCCTGGCCTGTCTCTGCGCCAAACAGCGACAGTAGCGATCCGCACTCCAGTGAATCGAATGGCTTTGCTTTTCCCATCACCGCACGGTGGCTACTCCAAGGCCAATCGCCCGCCTGCCCCACCATTCCCGCACGCACCGGATTCAGCACCAAATAGCGGCTCAGTTCCAGCAGATAGACATCCTTCTCGACCAGCAAGGCCTTGAAGCGCCCCTGGAACAGGTGTCCGACTTGACCGTGTCGGCGATTGAAAGCTTGCGTGTAAACCCCGTTCAATTCGCGCATGCCACGACTGAGATTGGCCTTCGGCGTTTCGACCAGCAAGTGATAGTGATTGTCCATCAAGCAGTAGGCCCACACCCGCCATTCGAAGCGGTCGGCAACCGAACCCAGCACGTCCACCCACGCTCGCCGATCCTCATCGTCGACCACGATGGGTGCCCACGCGTTACCCCGCGACATCACATGATGCACGGCTCCTTCGTACTCAATGCGAAGCGGTCTGGCCATTGGTTAAAACTAGGCGTATTGACGGTATGTGTCAATACAAGACCTGACCCTTTCTTACGTTTGAATGGGCGGGTTTATGACTATGAGTTGGGACGGTTCCTGAGTGTGGATCCGGTGATTCAGTTTCCGACTAGTACGCAGTCGATGAATCCTTACAGCTACATCATGAATAATCCGTTGAGTGGGAGGGATCCGACGGGGTATACGTACAATAGTGATCGTGATCCAAGATCAATCGGGCATGGGCTTCAAATCATCGGTGTCGCTGAGGTTACTGGACCATTTGAAAATGGTGCTGATGAAGGATCGGGGCCAAAGGGAAGCGCGTCGGTTCCAACTAGTGGGCGCAGTTCGGACATTGGCGCGAAGCCGCTTGATATTGGGAAAGGTGTGCAAATTGCGTATGCAACTAAAGACCCAAAAAATTATGACATGATTGATGCCGGGTTAGACCGCGTGCGAGATGTGGCGAAGAACAGTAGGGACCTAACTGATGGGGAACGGGTGCGAATCGAGAATGCCGCCAATGCCTACGGATTTCGAGGCGAACCGGGTGTTGAGGTAGATTTCAACGACAACTTAACTGGAGGAACCGGCGCTGTAACCAAGCGTAATAGCGATGGAACAGAGACGGTAACGTTCCCCAGTTCTGGAACCATTCCCCTTCCCCGAACCGCGAAATCACTCAACTCACAGTCGATAGTCCATGAAGGACAGCACCTTATCGACGGTAAAGCGCTAGGAAGGGGGTTGGGTACGCCGGAAGAAAGGTTAGATACAGAAATAAACGCATACACCGTGCAGGCTATGTATCAGAAAGGCGCATTCGAGCCCAGCAGTCTTAAAAATGATCCCATGTGGCTCCCGAGCATCGGGTACAATTATGACAATATCTTTAAGCATGCGAAAAAATCAGTCGATACAGCCTGTTCAACCGCATCAGCATCAAACGATCCATCATGTTAATAGGTGACGAAGATGACGTTGAGAATCCTTTTCCCCATAGGCATAGCGATCATTCTATCCTTGGTATTTGATCTGCCTGCCCAAGCCTATGAAATTATGGATAGTGATAATACTACCTTTTGTGTTGTAGCAAAAAACCCGGAATTGTATGAAGGCAAGGTAGTTGTAATGAAAGTGCAGGCAAAAGAAGCAGGGGTCGAATACGGCATAATTTTAGTTAGCGCGGAGTGCCCAGGCAGAGGCATATTTGTAGAAGCCGGAAGCAAGTTTCTAGAAAACAAAGATTTCATGACTTTTATGCGAAAAATGTATCCGAGATTCCCAGATGACGACGAATATACGGACGAAGTTGCGGAAGCTCGCGTCAAGGGAAAAATTGTCAGATTGGAAAATCACGATCTTCTTATGACCTACCTGCAGTTGCAGGAGATTGAAGTTGAATGAAAAATCAAAGGGGTCAGAGTGAGCCACCCCTGATTTCTCGGACCCCTACCTACAACGGGGACACCTACTATTTGATTTTCAACTTCGTCAACTGTCAACTTCTCAACTTCGACTGGGACACCCACTATTTGAATTAGCCAACCCATGCGGGGTTGGGTGCTCGTGGTGATTTCCTGAGGGTGGACTGAATTCAGGTGGATCGAATTCTGGTGTTTCGATGTCCCCGACCGCGCTATTCGCCGTATTGCGGGTCTTCGCCCAGAGAGGAGGCATGCGCTTTTCTCGGGTCGCCCGATTTCACGCAACGCGAGGTTTGAATCAGCCTGCTTGTATTCGCAGCAATGCCTGTGCGCTGCCAATTCCCTTGAGCCAAGATTGCCCGATGGCCGCTGCTTTCGCGATCAATGATTGAGCGGTTCCGATGGCTCGCCAGTAGGTTGTCTCCGTGCCAAGCATTTGCTGATGCCATTGATGCTCAGTCAGACCGAGTTTGCGAAGAATTGGTGGTTCGGTCGCTTCGATATGGCCACGTTTGTCGGCGCGGGTGAGTCGTGCGGTCCAATCGATCAGATCGATGTAGTCCTCGGTGGTGATGGGCAGGAAATCGGGCGATAGGCAGGTGTTGATCGAAGCCAGCGACCGCCTGGCCATCCCGGGATTCAAGCGAATTGCAGAGATGCGTTTGACTGCGCTGGTATGGACGGAGGATTCCAGGTTCTCGGCAATACCCGCTCGAATCGGATTCAGATCGACGTAGCTCATGCAGGAGAGCACGGCGGCTTCGTCAAGGAGGGCTTGGCACTTATAGCGTCCCTCCCAGAAACGGCCGGTGCAAGCGTCCTCCTGATTCGCACGCCGTGCAATCGGCTCGTTGAGGCTGCGCATGAACCACGACAGGCTGCCCAGCCGCTGGCGGCAAACAGCAACACGTTCGGCATTGCCGTGCAGGGCTTGTTCCTTCAGTCGACAGGCTTCTGGATCAATGTCGCCATCGACCCTACCCGGGAACAGGCGGATCCAGCGAGTCGCGACTTCTTCATCGGACCACGTTGCGGCAGCACCCGGATCGATGCGCATCACAACATGCAAATGGTTGCTCATCACTGCATAGGCAAACAGGCCAACCGCGTAGATTTCTGCCAGCTCCAACAGCCGTTGCTCGACCCATTCGCGCCGATGCTCGTAGGACTTGCCGTTGTAGGGATCGACGCCACATAACCATGCCCGCCGCACGCATCGGGAGATGCAGTGAAAGAAGCCGGGCGACTCTGGATCAACGAGATGGCTGCGGGCTGATGTCATGCACGAAGCGTGACGGGGCAGGAATCCGTTGTCTGTAGGAAATCGCTGACAGAAGGGGTAGGAAATTGTCGGGATTGTGGATGTCCCGGTCTTGCCCGGTCTTGGATAGTGGATGTCCCGGTCTTG
>NZ_DASSYD010000182.1:0-19234 GCF_035703485.1 Dokdonella sp.
CGGATGTCAAGCTCAATGTCTTCGGCACGGGCACTGACCTCGCGCTGCAGGCGAACCTTGAGCTCGACAGTTTCTCCGCCATGCACGATGTGGCGCGGAATCACTTGCTCGCCATCCAGCAGCACGTCGCCAGCCTTGATCCAGGTACTCAGGCGCGAACGTGAATAATCAGGGAACAGCTCGGCCAGGGCGGCATCGAAGCGGCGACCCGCGGATTCGAGCGGGATGCTGGCATTCAGCGTCGGTTGGGTTGCGTTCATTCGGTTTCAATCAGGACTTGAATGGAGAAAACCCCGGTAAATCGGGCTTTCCGGGGGGCGTTGGATCGACATGGGAGGCGGTCCGGCCAGAGCATTTGCTGCATATTGGTCGAGCGCACATGTTCAGGACATCGCGGGTTCGGGGTATGATCGCGGACTTCCATCATCGCAGAGCCCCCCTCCGCATGCGAGTTTCCCGTTACGTTTTCGTCATCTTCGCCGTCTTTCTGATTGGCGGTTGTTCAATGTTCGGCAAGAAGAAGGCCGACCCGCTGGAAGTCGGCACCGTCGAGCAGTTGTACGAGCGCGGCAAGTCGGATGTCGACAGAGGCAACTACGACCGCGCCGTCAAGACCTTCAATCGCCTGATTGCGCGTTTCCCGTTTGGTCCTTATACCGAGCAGGCACAGCTTGATCAGGCGTATGCGCAGTACAAGATGAACAAACCCGATGACGCCTATTCGACGGTCAATCGTTTCATCAAAACCTATCCGGCGCACAAGCACATCGACTACGCGTTCTACCTGCGTGGCTTGATCAATTTTGACCGCGAGGAAGGCTTGCTTGAAAAATATGCCGGGCTCGACATGACTCAGCGAGATCAGGCTTTCGTGCGCCAGTCTTTTGATGATTTTGCCGCCCTGATCAAGCGACATCCCGACAGTCGCTACGCGGCTGATGCCAAGCAGCGCATGATCTACCTGCGCAACGGCATGGCTCAGGCCGAGCTCAATGTCGCCTTGTTCTATCTGCGTCGGGGCGCCTATGTCGCCTCCTCGAACCGGGCCAAGTCGATTCTCGAAACCTACGACCAATCGAAGCAGGTTGGCGATGCGATCGCGATCATGGTCAAGTCTTACCATGAGTTGGGCCAGGACAAATTGGCTGCTGATGCCAAGAGCGTGCTCGTGCTCAACTATCCAAACCATCCTTCGCTGACGCGCGATTGGCCGGTTTGGCGCTCGAACTGGCTGAAGCTGATTCCGTTGACCAACCGCGGAGCCAAGCCGCTGACCAAGAGCGCAGCCAACTGACAGGCTTTCAGGGCACGGCCGCTCAGGCCCAGCCGGAAGTTATCGGATAGCGGCGTTCGCGACCAAACGCACGCCGCGAAACCTTGGGCCCCGGGGCGGCCTGCTGGCGTTTCCATTCGCTGATGCGGACCAGATGCAGCACTTTGTCGACGGTGGCGACATCGAATCCGTCGGCGACGATATCGGCACGCGACAACTCCTGGTCGATATAGCGCATGAGGATGCCATCCAGTACTTCGTAAGGCGGCAGTGAATCCTGATCGGTCTGGTTGTCGCGCAGTTCCGCCGAAGGCGGCCGATCAATGACCGCTTGCGGGATGACCCAATCATCCGGATTGCCGGATCCCTGTTTGTTCCGCCAGCGTGACAGATCGAATACCTCGGTCTTGTACAAATCCTTGATTGGCGCGTAGCCGCCGCACATGTCGCCGTAGATGGTCGCGTAGCCGACCGCGTATTCACTCTTGTTGCCGGTGGTCAGGACCAGGCCGCCAAACTTGTTCGACAAGGCCATGAGGATCACGCCACGACTGCGTGACTGCAGGTTTTCTTCCGTCGTATCGGATTCCTGGCCGACAAACAGCGGCGCCAGCGCATCAAGGAAACCCTGGAACGGCGCGGCGATCGGCACGGTTTCGATTCGTACGCCGAGTTTGTGCGCCTGTTCGTCGGCCAGATCGTTGCTTTGACCCGATGTGTAGCGTGAGGGCAGACGCACGGCCGTGACGTTCTCGGCGCCGAGCGCATCGACGGCAATAGCCAGCACGATTGACGAGTCGATACCGCCGGAAAGGCCGATCCAGACCTTGCGGAAATGGTTCTTGTGGCAATAGTCGCGTGTTGCGCGAACGATGGCGCGCCAGGCCAGGCTTTCGCAGCTTTCATCAATTTCGTCGGGCCAAGCGCGCGCGTTGAATCGCCGCGTCGCCGGATCAAAATCGGTAATCAGCAAATGATCCTCGAACGCCCGTGCACAGGTGTGGATCGTGCCATCGGCGTCGGCAAGAATCGATGCGCCGTCATAGACGACGGAATCCTGTCCGCCAACAACGTTAAGATAGGCCAGGGCAACGCCGGTTTCCGCAACGCGCGTGGCGAGCAAGGCATCGCGACGCTCAAGCTTGCCGTGATCGTATGGGGAAGCATTCGGCACGACGACCAGTTCGGCGCCGTTGGCAGCCGTATCGGCGAGGGGTTCTGCAAACCACAGATCCTCGCAGATGACGATGCCGACCTTGACTCCGCCGACCTCGATCACGCAAGCGCCGCCATCGGGATCGATCTCGAAATAGCGGCGCTCGTCGAACACCGCGTAATTCGGAAGCTCGCGTTTTCGATACGTGGTCTCGATGCGACCATCACGCAACACGCTGACCGCGTTATAAACGACCGAACCCGCCGATTGTGGCCAGCCGACCATGGCGACGATTCCGCTTGTTTCCGCAGCAAGGCGCTGCAAGACTGCCTCGCACTCGATGAGGAAGCTCGGCCGCAGCAGCAGATCTTCTGGTGGATAACCACTCAAAGCCAGTTCCGGAAACACGATCAGATCGGCCTGGTGCTGATCTCTTGCTGTGGCGATCAGTGCCTTGATGCGCTCGGCATTGCGCGCGACCGCACCTACCGGAAAGTCAAACTGGGCCAGGGCAACGCGAAGTGTCGGCATGTGCAGTTGTCTGTCGAGAAGGGAGAAGCAGAATCTTTGAACCAAGCCAGGCTGTCGAAATCGTGGCCTGATATTGAATTGGTAATGTGGAAAGTGTATCTTTGACTACGCAGTGCATTCGGTTGATCGCCAAGTGCATGCCCCTGGCGCATGAATTATGCCATTGCCGCAGCGTGCGGCCAGCATCTGACCAGCGTTGCCCTGACAGTCTCTCAAGGATCACGCACGAGGCGAAAACCGACATCGTCATAGCCCCGACTGGTCGGCAGGTCGCGTAATCGACTGTCCGCGATATCCGGGCCGTCTTGCCAGGACAACCCCGCTGCGCCACGACGTGTGCACTTCCCGGCGGTTTCGCTTGTACAACTTGAGGTCCATTCGGCGACATTGCCGCGCAGATCGTTGAGACCAAGTGTGGACGCCCTGAACTTGCCGGAGGGCGAAGTGTTGGCGTAACCGTCGTTGCAGGAAAATCGCGATCCCTTTCCGGTGGCACTACGATCGCGGATGTTGCCGAGCGCGCAGGCCGAGTGATTGCGTGGCGTCGAGCGCGCGGCGTGCAACCACTCGCTCCGGGTTGGCAGCCGGTAGGTATGACCGTGATTGCGGCTCAGCCAGCTTGCATAGGCACGCGCATCCTCGAAACTGACACACACAACGGGCTCACTGGCGGTTTGCCGGAAGCCCGGATCATCCCAACTGCGGCGATCAAGAATCCGCAATGGTGAGAGGCTGATGCGACAGCGGCTTGAATCCCGATTCGTGCGGCTGGCGAATCGTGCGTAGTCGGCGCGGCTGACTTCGTTGCGCATCATCATGAAGGCCTTGCCAATGCGTGCGCCGTTGATGCTTGCAGGAACGTACATGAATTCTTTGCCGCCTCCATCGCGCACCGGTTTGCCGATTTCCGGCAAAGCCTGCAAGCGTGAATCCAGGGTCTGTAGCGTGGTCTTGTCGATTCCGGTTTCCTGCGCAAGGCGCATAGACTGCAATGCCGATTCACGGTCGCCTGCGTCGGCCAGCGACGCGATGCGCACGAGCAGTGCTTGTCCCAGCTTGGCGCGCAGATTCTTGAATGCCTCGTTATTGCGAATGCCGGCCATGTCCGCAACCAGCTCAAGCTTCAGATAGCGCTTGCGCAAGTCGTCGGCATCGCCTTCGCTGACCGCATCAAGCAATGCTGGTGTCGATGCAGTAATGACCGACTCAATACCGGTGATTGCACTGCGGTTCGATGGATCGCGTTTCAGCATGACCAGCCAGGTTTCCGCGGCATTCGCACCTGTCGGAGTTGTCAGGGCGCCGATCGAAACCTGCTGTCTGGCCAGAGCCTCCAGTTCAGCCAGGGTCTTGTTTTCACCGGCCGTCGTGGCGGCAACTGCGCTGTCGGGCTGGATGCCGGCCGAATCTGCGAGCCGCGTACTCATCTGAGTCAGGTAGGGCAGGGACAGCGAAATCAGCGAGACGGCAAGCAGCAAGCCGACGCCGATCAATAGCGGCGGCTGAGTACTCATGGCCCGCCGTATGCGTCCGATCGGAGCGGCGGATCGGCGCACATGGCGACGGATCGGATCAAGCGCGCGTTGCATGGCTTGAGCATTGCGAAAGCGCTGTTCCGGTCGCTTGGCCATGGCGCAATCGATGAAAGCTTGCCAATGCGCCTTCTCTGCCGGCAAACGCGGAATCGGGTCTTGCGCATGCATCAGTGCCAGAGACAGGGGATCCGTCGAACGGAACGGCAATTCGCCGGTCAGTTGCTCATAGGTCAGCACGCCGAGACTGTAAAGATCCGAACGTCCGTCGATAGTGTCGGCACGCGCCTGCTCCGGACTCATCTGCGCGCTGGTGCCAATGACCAGACCATCGCCGGTGATGCGTGAATTGACCTCGCGCTGGGCCAGCGCAATACCGAAATCGGCGAGTTGCGGACGATCGGCATTGTCGAAAAGGACATTCTCGGCCTTGACGTCGCGATGCACGATACCGCGCGTATGCGCATAGCCGAGTGCATCAAGCAAGGCGTGCAGCAGATCGATCAGCCCGGCATCGTCATCGCGGAAATCGCGCACGCTGAGATCGCCCTTGGCCAGATATGGCATCACGTAATAAAGATCGCCCTCCTCGGTGCGGCCGACCTCATGGATGACCACGATCGACGGGTGTTCGAGCCTGGCGATGATCCGGGCTTCATGCTCGAATCGAGTTGATTGTTCTTCATCAAGTTGGCGGGTCGGGCGCATGACCTTGATCGCGACCTCGCGATCGAGGGATTCCTGCAAGGCGAGGTAGACCGCCGCCATGCCGCCGAGGCCGAGTCGCCGGGAGATGCGATAGCCGGCGATACGCGGCAAGGCGGGCTCGGCTTCCGGAATGTCGGTGCTGGTATCGATATCAGTCAAGTCTGCCGCGCCATGGCCGGGAGTTGCAGGTCATTCACGATGACCGGTGACCATGGCGTCCCCGATTCCGCCAATGGCGCAGATTAGCCTCAATCGGCGGGCGCCGTCCTGAATGGCGGCAAGGAAATTCGCGGTGAAGCATGTTATTGCGGCACGAAAAAGCCGCCGGATCGCTCCGGCGGCTTGCTGAAAATCGCGCTTTGCAGTTTCGACTACTTCATCATTGTCGCAAGTGTAGAACCGAGATCGGCGGGTGACTTGACCGTAGTCACGCCGGCCTTTTCCAGCGCCTCGAACTTGGCCTTGGCAGTGCCCTTGCCGCCCGAGATGATCGCGCCGGCATGACCCATGCGTTTGCCTTCCGGAGCCGATGCGCCGGCGATAAACGCGACCACCGGCTTGGTCACGAACTCCTGGATGAACTCGGCCGCCTCTTCCTCGGCACTGCCGCCGATTTCGCCGACCATGATGATGCCCGCGGTTTGCGGATCCTCCTGGAACAGCTTGAGGCAGTCGATGAAGCTGAGACCATTGATCGGATCGCCGCCGATGCCGATGCAAGTGGATTGGCCGAGGCCGACCTTGGTGGTCTGGAACACGGCTTCATAAGTCAGTGTGCCCGAACGCGAGACCACGCCGACCTTGCCGGCCTTGTGGATATGTCCCGGCATGATGCCGATCTTGCATTCGCCCGGAGTGATGATGCCGGGACAGTTCGGCCCGATCAGCACGGTGTCCGGATATTGCTTGAGCACGTTCTTGACGCGCAGCATGTCGAGTACCGGGATACCTTCGGTGATCGTCACGATGACCTTGATGCCTGCATCTGCGGCCTCGAGGATCGCATCGGCCGCAAATGGCGGCGGCACAAAGATCATTGATGCGTCGGCGCCGGTTTCGCGTACGGCGTCTTCGACCGTATTGAATACCGGCAAGCCGATGTGCTCGCTGCCGCCCTTGCCCGGGGTGACGCCGCCGACCAGCTTGGTGCCGTAATCGACGGCCTGTTCGGAATGGAAGGTGCCCTGCTGGCCGGTGAAGCCCTGGGTGATGACCTTGGTGTTCTTGTTGACCAAAACGCTCATGGATCAATCCTCGAAAATTTCTTGCTTTCGTAGGAAGCCCCTTCAGGGGCGATGCTCTTTGTTCACTATCAGGAGCAGACGCATCGCGGCTGAAGCCGCTTCCTACGGTGTTTAATTGTTCAGGCGGCCTTGACCGATGCGACGGCTTTTTGCGCCGCATCGTTGAGGTCGTCCGCCGGAGTGATCGCCAAGCCGGAGCTGGCCAGCAACTCGCGTCCCTTCTCGACATTGGTACCTTGCAGACGCACGATCACCGGAATTTTCAGTCCGACTTCCTTGACCGCGGCGATAATGCCTTCGGCGATCAGGTCGCAGCGCACGATACCGCCGAAGATATTGACCAGGATCGCCTGGACCTTTTCTCCACGCAGAATCAGCTTGAAGGCTTCGGTCACGCGCTCCTTGGTTGCGCCGCCGCCGACATCGAGGAAGTTGGCCGGTTCGCCACCAGCGAGCTTGATCACGTCCATGGTCGCCATGGCCAGACCGGCGCCGTTGACCATGCAACCGATGTTGCCGTCCATGGTCACATAGTTGAGGTTGTGCTGGACCGCAGCGGCTTCGGCAGCATCTTCCTGGGTCAGGTCGCGCATCGCGGCGAGCTTCGGATGGCGGAACTCGGCGTTGTCATCGGAATTGACCTTGCCGTCCAGCGCCATGAGCACGCCGGAATCGAGGATTGCCAGCGGGTTCAGCTCGACCAGGGCCAGATCCCTCTCGTTGAACAGCTTGTACAGACCGAGCATGATTTTGGTCAGCTGATTGGCCTGCTTGCCGTTGAGGCCCATGTCGAAGGCCAGTTTGCGGCACTGGTAGGGCTGCAAGCCTTCGACGAAATTGACTTCGATGGTGTGGATATCTTCCGGCGTTTCGCGGGCAACCTGTTCGATATCGACACCGCCCTGGGCGGAAGCGATAAACGAGACGGATTTGCTGTCGCGATCGACGAGGATCGACAGATACAACTCTTTGGCGATATCGGCGGCGTCGGTGACCAGAACCAGATTGACCGGCAAGGCGCGTCCGCCGGACTGATAGGTCTCCATGTCACGGCCAAGCATGCTGGCGGCAGCTTCCTTGACCTCGTCAGTCGACCTGCAGAACTTGACGCCACCGGACTTGCCGCGGCCTCCGGCATGGATCTGCGCCTTGACCATCCATTGTGAGCCACCGAGTTCCTTGGCAGCATCGACAGCCTGCTCGGGCGAGGAGGCAACTTTTCCGGGAGGAACCGGGATGCCGAACTCGGCAAACAATTCCTTGGCTTGGTATTCGTGGAAATTCATGCAGGCACCTTCATGGGAGGGACACGGATGGCGACTTCAAACGCCGGTCGCAGCCGCAAGTCGTCGATCGGGGGATGTTCGCGCCGACTCTGGAAATCGGGTCGATGCGCAAAGCGGGCACGTATTTTGGGCAAAGCGTGCTGCGAATGCAAAAAGACCTTGCGGCGGGGATCGCGTGCTGTGCTCCCATTGCCAGATTCGGCAACACCGGATCAAGCCGCTTTGCAGCATGGCAGGGGTCAGTGTGCCTGGTCAGTGCCTCGCTGGCGTTTGCCCGGTCAGGATCGCGTGTTCCGATCCGACCGTGCGCTGTAGCATTGGCGTCCACGCGCTTATACTCCGGGCATACCGGAGGATGTATCTTGGCTGATCGAAAGGGGCGGCGTGCTGGCGATTCCGCGGGTGACATCACTCGCCGCGAGTTGTATTTCTTCAACCTGTATCGATTGCTTGAGTCGGTTGTCTACGTCGGCCTGATTTTCAGTCCGCTGGCGGGTGACTGGATCAGCATCAGCCACAATGAGCTCGGCCGCTCGGTTGCGCTGGCTTACTGTCTGATCGCGGTGATCCTGCTGGTGTCGACCGATCGCATGCGCCGCAACATGAGCGCGAGCATCGGCCTGGCTCTGGCCCTGGATGCCGTGGCGGCTTCGTTGATCTTGCTGTCGATCCATGGCGGGCACAGTTCGATTCCGATGATGCTCATGGTCAACGTTGGTGTGGGCGCATTGCTGTTGCCGTTCCGCCAATCGATCATGCTCGCGCTTCTCGCCGCGATCGGCGTACTTGCGCCGCCCTTGATTGCTGTCCTGTCCGCGATTCCGAGTGATCGCAGCATCATCGAGGCTGCGTTGTTCGGTGTTGCCTATTTCGCGGTCGCTGCGCTGTGTGCCTACCTTGGTCGCCAGATGCGCGAGACCGAGGCGCTGGCTGAGCAACGTGGTGTCGATCTGCTCAACTTGGAGCAGGTCAATGACCTGATCATCCGGCGCATGAAGACCGGCGTGCTGCTGGTCGATGATGCCAATCACATTCTGCGCATCAACGAGGCCGCATGGCATCTGATCGGCAACCCATCGCCGAACCAGCGTGACCTCGGAGATGTGGCCGCCGAATTGTCGCGGCGCTTGTATCACTGGCGTCATTCCGGACGCATTGACCAGAACCCGGTCGCGCTCGCGGCCGATGTGCCCGAGGTGATTCCACGTTTCTCGCGCATGGCACCGAATGATGACACCCACATCCTGATCTTCCTCGATGACACTTCGCTGCTGTCGCGGCGCGCCGAGGAGATGACTCTGGCCTCGCTCGGCCGGCTGTCGGCATCGATCGCCCACGAGATCCGCAACCCGCTGGCGGCGATCCGCTATTCGGCCCAGTTGCTGGCCGAGTCGGAAAGCATGGAGGAGGAGGATCGACGCCTCGTCGAAATCGTCAACAATCACTGCACGCGCGCCAATGAAGTGATCGAGAACATCCTGCAGCTTTCGCGTCGCGAGCGTTCGCGCCCGGAAAGCATTGATCTGAACGCGTGGGCGCTGGCCTTTGTCGAGGATTACAAGCAAGGCAACGATCTCGGTCAGGATCATCTGCGCGCGATCACGCAGAATCGTCAGATCGAGGCGATGGTCGATCCCCAACACATGCAGCAGGTGGTCTGGAATCTGGTCCAGAACGCGATCCGCTATGGTCGCGAACCCGGGGCAGTCGCACGCGTCGTGGTGGTTGCGCGTCTGGCTACCGACAAGGGGCCGCCGCTACTCGAAGTGGTCGATCGCGGCCCCGGCATCCCGGCCAAGGTCGCGGCACAAATCTTCGATCCGTTCTTTACCACCAGTGAATACGGCACCGGGCTTGGCTTGTATCTGGCCAAGCAGATGTGCGAATCAAGCCAGGCCTCGCTCGACTATGTTCCGGTGGCGGGAGGTGGCGCTTGCTTTCGCATCACCTTGTCGCCGGCGGCGACCCTGGTTCAGCGCCCGGTCGCGCAGGTTCAGTAGGCATGCAGCCGAGCGGCTATCGCGCCAGAGCACAGGCGCAAATCGATGAAATCAACAGGGATTGGAAGCAATCATGAGTCAGCATGCCACCGGTACCTTCGAGGTAAAACTCGATCCGCTTGACCTCAACGAAGTTGGCCAGGGCGAGACTCGCGGGCGCATCTCGATCAACAAGCAGTTTCATGGCGATCTTGAGGCAACCAGCATCGGTGAAATGCTCAGTGCGATGACCGAGGTCAAGGGCTCGGCAGGCTACGTGGCCATCGAACGCGTGGTTGGCAGCTTGCAAGGGCGCCAGGGCAGCTTCGTGCTGCAGCATTCGGGCACCATGGATCGAGGCCAGCCGAGCCTGTCGGTGAACGTGGTGCCGGATTCCGCGACAGGCGAATTGACCGGCTTGCGCGGTCGAATGAACATCACGATTCGTGAAGGCATCCATTGCTATGGCTTCGACTTCGAGTTTGAGGAGGAGGCGTGAACAGGTCTTCCCTGGATCACCGGAATGCTCCCGGGGACGCCATTCATCGTGCGCAACGGCCGCTGGCATGGCATAATCCGCGGCCATTTTCGTGTCCAGGCGACCGCCTGGCACGCAGCATACCTTCGGAGTCACAATGGATTTTCTGATCAGTTCCGCCTATGCCCAAGCTGCTGCCGAGGCAGCTGCGCCGAACCCGCTGATGTCGTTCCTGCCGTTGATCATCATCTTCGGCATCTTCTATTTCATGCTGATTCGGCCACAGATGAAGCGCGCCAAGGAAGCCCGCGCGATGGTTGCAGCGCTGGCCAAGGGCGATGAAGTGCTGACCAATGGCGGTTTGCTGGGTCGTATCGAAGAAATCGCCGATACCTTTGTCACCCTGGAAATCGCTGACAAGGTCAGCGTCAAATTGCAAAAGAGCGCGGTGACAGCCGTTCTGCCCAAGGGCACGATCAAGCAGGCTTGAGTTTCGTTCAGGCAACCCCACTGCGTTGAACGGTGGCGGGGTTGTCGCTTGTCGGCGTGAAACGCGGATTGGCAACAATCCCGGTTCCTTAGCAACAAGACGCGCTTGAAAACACCACCGATAGATCGGCAACAGCGTAAAACCGGATTGTACGAATGAACGATTATCCCCGTTGGAAACACATCATGGTCGCTTTCGTGGCGCTCATTGCTGTGCTGTATGCGGTGCCTTCTCTGTACCAGAAGCAGCCCGCAGTGCAGGTGCTCGCGAACAAGAGCGGCGTCGTTGATGATGCCGTCAAGGAGCGCGCCCTGCAGGCCTTGCAGACCCGCAAGATTGCCTTTGATGACGTCCAGGTCAAGGACGAGCGTTTGCTGGCAACTTTTCCGGATACCGATTCGCAACTGGCTGCGGCGAGTGCCTTGCGCACCGACCTTGGCGAAGATTTCACCGTGGCCTTGAACCTGGCTTCGACCGTTCCGGCATGGATGCGCGCGATCGGCGCGAATTCGATGCCGCTTGGTCTCGATCTGCAAGGTGGCGTGCACTTTCTCATGCAGGTCGATCAGAAAAGCGTGCTCGATTTCCAGCAGCAACGTTACGTTGATGATATTCGAACCTTGCTGCGCGACAAGAACATCCGCAATGCCAAGGCCAGCCTCGGTGCGCAGGGCCTCATCGTGCAGGCGAGCAATGCCGAGGACATCGAAAAGATCGCCACGGCCATCGCTTTTGAACTGACCGATCTGAACGTCGAGGACGGGCCATCGATTGATGGTGTGCCGACCTTGAATGTCACCATCAAACCGGAACGGATCAAGCAGATTGCCGACAACACGATCAAGCAGAACGTTTCCACGCTGCGCAATCGCATCAACTCGCTTGGTGTCGCCGAACCGATGATCGTGCAACAGGGCGACAGCCGCATCGTCGTCGAATTGCCGGGTCTGCAGGATACGGCCGAGGCGAAGAAGCTGCTCGGTGCGACGGCAACCCTGGAATATCGCGCCGTTGACGAAAGCGTAAACGCAGCCGAGGCAGCGCAGACTGGTTCGGTACCGCCGGATTCGCGCATCTATTACTTCAAGGACGGTCGTCCGGCCGTGCTCAAGAAAAAAGTGATCGTCACCGGCGATGAGCTGGTTGATGCGTCGAGTTCGGTGGATCAGCAAAGCGGAACACCGGCTGTCAACGTCACCCTGAACTCGGCGGGTGCGCGCAAGATGCTCGATTTCACTTCGCAGAACGTCGGCAAGGGCATGGCCGTGGTGTTGGTCGAGCGCACGCCGGAAGTGCGCATCGTCGACGGCAAGGAAGTGCGCACCTCCAAGATTACCGAGGAAGTTATCAGTCTGGCGAGTATCCGTGGCGTGTTCTCGAATCGCTTCGAGACTACCGGTCTCGAAAGTGCAAAGGCGGCGTCAGAGCTTGCACTGTTGTTGCGCTCGGGCTCGTTGGCCGCACCGGTCGATATCGTCCAGGAGCGGGTCATTGGTTCGACGCTTGGTGCCGACAATATTCGCAAGGGCATGAATGCGGTGATTATCGGCATGCTTCTTGTCGTCATTTTCGTCGGCGTCTACTACAAGGTGTTCGGGCTCATTGCCGACATCGCCTTGCTGATGAATCTGGTTCTGGTGGTTGCAATTCTGAGTATCTTCCAGGCCACCCTGACCCTGCCCGGAATCGCCGGTATCGTGCTGACGCTCGGCATGGCGGTCGACGCCAACGTGCTGATCTGCGAGCGTATCCGCGAGGAGTCACGCAACGGCATGACCCCGTTCGCCGCGATCCGCGCCGGCTACGAGAAAGCCTGGGCAACCATTCTTGATGCCAACGTCACCACCCTGATCGCCGCGCTCAGCCTGATGACCTTCGGTTCGGGGCCGATTCGCGGTTTCGCCATCACCTTGTCGATCGGCATCCTCACGTCGATGTTCACCTCGGTGACCGGCACCCATTCCCTTGTCGCGCTGATCTTCGGTCGCTCGAAGCTCAAGTCGCTGTCGATCTGAACGCAGGCATTCATCCATGGAACTTTTCAATCCGAACAGCAAGATCGACTTCATGCGCTGGGGCAAGGTCAGCCTCGGTGTCGCCGTGGCGATCGTGGTCATCGCGGTGGCCATCCTGTCGACCCGCGGGCTGACTTACGGCCTTGATTTCACCGGTGGCACCAGCGTCGAAGTCGGTTACGAGCAGTCGATCAGTGTTGCCGAAGTGCGCGCGGCCCTGACTGAGGGTGGTTTTGACAACGCAGTGGTGCAGACTTTTGGCGGCACCAATGACTTCGCCATCCGTATCGTTTCCGACAAGGCGGATGCCGAAGCCTCGGAAGAATCCGCATCGGCGGCCAACGACAAGCTGGCCGCGAGTGTGCTCAGTGCCTTGCGCGAAAAGCGGCCGGATGCGCAGATCAAGAGCAGCGAGTTTGTTGGCGCGCAAGTGGGCGAAGAGCTGCGCAACAACGGCTTGATAGCCGTTCTGTTTGTTGTCGCCGGCATCACCATCTATCTCTGGATTCGCTTCGAGTGGCGTTTCGCGGTGGCGGCGATTGCCTCCGAGGTTCACGACGTGCTGTTCACCGTGGCCATATTTGCACTGACCGGGCGTGAATTTGACCTGCCGGCGCTGGCTGCGGTGTTGTCGGTGATCGGTTATTCGATCAACGACACGATCGTCGTTTTTGATCGCGTGCGTGAGTCGTTCCGCAGTTCGCGCAAGGGCATTCCTTCCGAGGTCCTCAATCGCTCGATCAACACCACGTTGTCACGAACGATCATGACCAGCCTGACCACGGCACTCGCGGTCGGTACGCTGTACTTCATCGGCGGCCCCGCGCTCGAGAGCTTCGGCCTGATCATGCTCATCGGTATCCTGATCGGTACGCTGTCGTCGATCTTCATCGCCAACCCGCTGATCCTCCTGCTCGGTGTTTCCAAGCAGGATCTGATGCCAATGACCAAGGACGACCCCGCGCTCGACCGGCGGCCGTAGTACCCGCACTTTGCAATTCACGGGGCGCTTCGGCGCCCCGTTTTGCATGCGATCCCATATTTTCTCTTCTGCGCCACTTCGCGACGTTGACTACATCGCTCAAGCCGCGCCAGAGATATCAGCCATGCTCTGCGTGACTGGGGCGACAAGCAACGTGACTTGCGCCGCCTGATCGGAATCTCCCGACACCGATCAATCCGGCAACAGCTTTCCAGGGTTGAGGATTCCGTCTGGATCGAATTGGCGTTTGATCCGACGCATCAGCTCAAGCGAAACCGCATCCAGCGCGCGCGGCATGAATTCACGTTTGGCCATGCCGATACCATGTTCTCCGGACAGGGTTCCATCCAGCGCAAACACGAGGTCGAAAACTTCGGACAGGCAGTCCGGCGCGTTCGCCACCTGGACCGGATCTTCGGGTTGATAGAGCAGGTTGACGTGGATGTTGCCATTGCCAGCGTGGCCGAAGGTGACGATCTGAATGGCATGCCGTGCCGAAATACTTTTCAGCCCGGCGATCAACTGCGGAACCCGGCTCACCGGAACGACGACGTCCTCGTTGATCTTGTTCGGTGCCAGCGTGCGCAGGGCAGGCGACAAGGCCTTGCGCGCGGCCCAGAGTGTGGCGACTTCGTCGACATCGCTGGCCACGCGCAGATCAATGACTCCATCGCCGTCGGCGGCGCGGCGAATCGCGGCAATCGCGGAATCGAGCGCGTCGGGTTCGCCATCGACTTCAATGATCAGCATGCTGCCGGCTTCAGGAATCGCATTGCCGCCATGATTGCGGGCCAGGCGCAGCGCTTCGTCATCCATGTATTCGAGCGCGCAAGGGGTCACCGGCTGGGCCATGATGCGGGAAACGGCAGCGGCGGCGGCGGCAATGTCGACATAGGTCGCGCGCAGCGTGCGTTTGCCCGAGGCCAGCGGAATGAGTTTGAGGGTGGCTTCGGTAATGATCGCCAAGGTGCCTTCGGAGCCGATCAGCAAGCGGGTCAGGTCGTAGCCGGTCGCACCCTTGGTGGTCGGCTTGCCGCAGCGAAATTCTTCGCCAAGGCCGTTGACCGCACGCAAGGCGAGTACGTTGTCGCGGGTTGCTCCGTACTTTACCGCGCGGGGGCCGCCGGCATTGCAGGCGATATTTCCGGCGATTGAACAGAACGGTGCCGAGGTAGGATCCGGCGCCCAGAAGAAACCATGCGCTTTCAGTGCCGTCTGCAGGTCGGCGTTGAGTACGCCCGGCTCGACCACGGCGAGACGATTGTCGGGATCGATATCAAGGATTCGGTTCATGCGCTCGAAGCTGGCGACAATGCCGCCGTTGACCGGCACGCTGGCACCCGTCGTATTGGTGCCGCGGCCACGCGCAGTCAATGCGATGCCGTGATCGCGACATACGCCAACGAGCGCGACAACCTGCGCATGCGTGGACGGAAACACAACCGCTTCGGGAATCGCCTCACGCCGCGAATTGTCGTAGGCATAGACGGCACATTCCGCGGCATTGGTGCTCAATGCATTGCCGTGAAAGATCGTTTGCAACAGGGAAAGCGCCGGGCTTGCCAATGCCATGATCGTTCAACGATTCAGTCGAGTGATTGTAGGCAAATCGATCATTGCATCGGCTGCAAATGCAAAGCTGTATCGGTGTACTGTTCGAACGCGATGACCTTGCCATTCTGCATGCGCCAGACATGCGCAAACGGAGCCTTGAAACTCTTGTCGGTGGCTTTGAAGGTGCCGCTGTATTCGCCGAGAGCGACCACGACATCATCATTGGCGATGAACTCGGCTGGAACTGCCGAGAAGTCATCCCATTCGCCGCCGAGTTTCATGAAGACGTTATCGAGCACCGATTGCGGCCCGATATAGACACCGCCGTACGGGCCACCTTCGGCTTCGGTCCAGCGCGCATCGCGGGCGAGCGCGCCGAGCACTTTGGGAATATCACCTTTTGCGAATGCAGCGTAGATGCCCTGAATCATCTCAAGCGCGGTGCTCATGGCATTTCTCCTTCGAGGGTGTCGGTTTGGTATTACTCGTCACGATACTCGAATATCTTTACCACGCGTTCGACACCGGGGACGTTGCGTGCAATCTCGGTGACCATCTCGTCCTCTCCCGGACTGAGAATGCCCATCAGATAGACCACGCGATGCGCCGTGCTGACTTTGACCTTGGTGGCGTCGAAGCCTGGTGTGCCGGTTGCGTCGGCCAAGGCCAGCTTGACCCGTGCCGTGATCTTGTTGTCGTTGCGGCGCGCCCAGAATCCCTCGGGTTCCATGACGTCGATCTCGTTGACCAGGCGATGGACGCCTTCGAAACCGCGGACAGTCGCTTCGGCGCGCGCCTTCAGCTCGGGCGTGCGGACCTCACCCATGAGCAGCATGACGCCGTTGTAGACAGCAATCATGACGCGGTTCTTGAGGACCAGTTCCTTGTCCTTGTTGATCGTGTCGTAGGCACTGAGCTGAATGTTCTTGTCGCTCATGACAGTGCTGAAACCGCGTCGATCATTCACCGACGAAGCAGTCGCCACGGCACCGGTGGCGACCACCGCGATGCAGCCGCCAAGCAGCGGCACGAGCACAAGCAGGGACAGGGCGGTCAAATGGAGTCTTGATCTCATCGGGCTTCCTCAGGCGGTATCGAAGGCATTGCGCTGCCAGTTGATGTCAGGCGATTCGGCGCTGCCACTAATCGCCATGACATCAAAACGACAGGGATGGTGGGCCAGGGTCGGATTGGCTTGCAGAAACAGGCTGGCCGCCTTGCTCAGGCGCTGGCGCTTTGCGGCGCCGACGGAATCAAGCGCACCGCCGAAACTCTGGGATTTGCGATAGCGCACTTCGAGAAAAACCACGACTTCACGATCACGCATGACCAAGTCGAGCTCGCCAAAGCGGCTATTGAAATTTCGCGTAATCAGGCTCAGCCCCTCGCGCATCGCGTGGGCCAGGGCGATATCCTCGAACGTACTGCCGGTGCTGCGCATCGGTTCTACTGAAATGGCAGGGGATCGAGCGCACCCTGCACTGGTCGGGCGATTCCATCCTCGAATTTTGCCCAGGTCAATACGCGATGAATACGGCCGAAGCTGTCGGCTGCCAGCTGTCCGGTCGCACCATCGAGATAGGTTTCAGGGTGTTCGAGCAGCCAGTTCATGTAGGGCAGCAGCGAATAGGCATCCATGCCGAAGGCGAACAGGCGGCCGCCGACGCCGCTCACACTGCCCAACTCGCGAGCCATGGTGTCGCGGTCCGGGCGTCCGGCCACGGGTGAGAACAACCAGGTGGCATCGCAGAATTCAACGCCATTGAGATCGCGATCGAGACCGGCATTGGTTTCGCCGGCGTTGATGTGAGAGGTTGCAAACACCGGTGCGTTGATGCCGGCAAGTTTGAGCTGCGGCAGCAGCAATCGCGCCTGTTGTGGACGCATGCTGATGAAGACTCCGGCATCGGGTGGCGGTGAACGTCCACTGGATTCCGGATCGGCGCGATCGGCGATATCCCGCGTCGCTTGAAGGATTTCACTCTTGTAGTTGAATTCGGAGTCAGGCAGGCGTGCTTCACCGCTGATCGTGCCGCCGCGCGATTCGAACTGGGCGCGGAAGGCGAGCGCGGCACGTTCCGCCCAATCGGTTTGTGCAGCGATGACGGCTGCCCGGGTCAGGCCTAGTGAAAGCATGCGTTCGGCCGCCTGTGCACCTTCGGCATCCGGCAACAGGCCAAACTCGGCGCTGCCTCGTGGTGGTACTTCGCCGGTATCGGGATGATTCAGGGCAAGCACGCGTACCGGCAACGGTTGTCGAAACAAGGCGCCTACGGCTTCTCGCAACAAGGGGCCGACAACGAAGTCCGCGCCGTCGCTGACCGATTGTTGATAGGCGGCAAGCGCATCCTCGGGCGTCTTGCCGGCATCGTAGGTGCGTACCTGTGGTCGTTTCCCGCTGTCGTCGGCAAAGTAGGCGGCGAAGAAGCCATCGAGAATGGAGCGGGAAACGCCGGCAACGGGTCCACTCAGGGGCAAAATCAGGGCGACTTGATGGATCGCCTTGAAGCCTTCCCGGTGCAGATCATTGCTCGAGTTCGGCATCAGGGTGCCGACAGGTCGCTGCGGACGTGGCACTTCACGCGGGAGGCTCTCGCCACGCAATTTCAGCGCCTGCTCGATCCATGGGAGCAGTGCATCATCAGGCCGTAGCGATCCTGCGCGCCCCTTCAGCGTGGCCGCATCGAGTGTACTCAGCGTCTCGATGATCTGATCGCGGTTGTTGATGCGATCCTGACCCGCCAACTCGCTATCGAGCATCGCACGCATGCGCGCGGCGGCAAAAGGATCGCCAAGGGTGGTGGCGGTCCGCGCCCTCAGTTCGATGTAGCGCAGGCGCAAGGAGGAAGGAACCGCCGACTGCGGCGTAGCCAGCAAGGCCGACGCGCGAGCGGCATCGCCGCGATCGAGCGAAGCCTCGGCGTCGATCAGATCCAGGCGCAGGACATCGTCACCGCTCAGGCGCTTGCGGCGAACATTTTCGATTGCTCGCGCTGCAGCCTCGAGATCACCATTTTCGCGCAGCACCTCGGCGGCACGCAGCCGATAGTGCGCAGCGGCATCGCCACGACTGTCGTCGGCAAGGGCGAGGTACTGGCGCGCAGCGGCTTCGAGATTGCCTTCGCGGGCAAGCTGCTCGGCCTGCTGGGCCTGCGGGTTGTCTGGGCGGATCGTAGTGTTGTTGCTGGCGCAAGCGCCCAGGAACAAGAAGATCAGCAGAATCAGGAGTTTCAGGCTTTTCGGCCGGGTTGTGAAAGCGGGCATGGGCGCAGTTTTTGGCTTGGATTCCCCATGATAGCTTGCCAGTACGATTCATGAAGCGGCGAATCAAGATACGTCGGATTTTCCTACGTCATCGGGGCTCTACTCAGTTGCGCAATCTTTCTGCCGAAATCACTTCCTTTCAGGCGGATCGTCTCGGTGCAAGGTGGACGTGATTGCAAAACCACCGAGACGACCATTTCGAAAGGCTCACGCATCACCGGCTCGTTCAGGCGATGGAGCTGCTTGAGGGCTTGCGGTAGTCCCAATCTGGGACTACCATTGTCTGGTCATGAGAGTAGTCGCTGTCAGCACATTGAGAAGCTTTCGGGAGCGCCACCCGGATTCCGAACAGCCCCTCAAGGCGTGGTACGACGAAGCCAGGCACGCAGCCTGGAAGACGCCGCAGGACATTCGCAATCACTACGCCAGTGCCAGCTTTGTCGCTCACAACCGCGTAGCGTTCAACATCAAGGGCAACGAGTACCGGCTCATCGTCGCGGTGGCCTATCGGTTTCAGGCCATCTACATCAAGTTTATCGGCACCCACGCCGAGTACGATCGAATCGATGCTGCCATTGTGGAGGATTTATGAATATATACCCCATCCGCACAGAGAAGGACTACAAAACAGCATTGCGCGAACTGTCCGCGTATTTCGATAGCGAGCCGGTGCCGGGCTCGGAGGCGGGTGATCGCTTCGAGGTACTTGCGACGCTGGTCGAAGCCTACGAGGCCAAGCACT
>NZ_DASSYD010000125.1:0-9083 GCF_035703485.1 Dokdonella sp.
TCGCCGGCCTGAAACACGTTTTCTCCGTCGATCGAAATGTTCATCGACAACTGCTGATTGGTATTGGTCGTATGGAACATGTCAGCCAGGCGGCCACCCCAGCCGCGTCGATCCAGCGCATCAGCCTGGGTCTGCAGCCAGGTCACGCTTTGGTCGCTGTGCGAGAACAATTGTTTCGGTACCGGCACGGTTCCGTTTTCATATTCGGTCTTGCTGATCGGATAGAGCAGGGGGCCGACATTGGCTGCGATTGCCAGTGGCGACTGGGTCTGGTTGAACAGATCGCGCAACAACGGCATGGCCGGGTTCAAGCCGAAGCTGGCGCCGCCAATGGGAGCGACACTCGGATTCAGACTCAACAGACTGGCCGAGGGCAGGGCCAGATCGCCACGCGAGGTCGCGTACTGGTTGTACTCCGCGGTGCTGGTCGGCACGAGCATGTTGAAGCCATCGTTGCCGCCGTACAGGTAGACGCAAACCAGAGCCCGATAATCGTTGCCGAGCAGGTGGCGCCCAGACATCGCCGCTGCGTGGGCCAGCGACAGCTTGCCGGCAAAGCTGGTGAACAGGGCCGAGGAGGCAGTTGCGCAAAGAGCGCGCTGGATGAAATCACGTCTGTTCATGGGATCACCGTTCGATGACGTATTCGGGGGAGGTCTGGATCAGCCAGATCGCATCCTGGACGCGCTGGCGACGGTCTTCGATGTCGTTGTTGTCCATGTTCTGCACGTAGGTGACCAGAGTGTTGAACATGAAGTCGGACATGGTCCGGTTCATGAACAACAGATCGTAGCGATCGATCAGGCGGACCGGGTCATTGGCGAATGGCAGTTCGTCGTCGAGGTCGATGACGACATCTTCCGGGTCATTCCATGAGTTGCCGCGCCAATACCAGAATGTTTTCGCTTCCAGCGTATTGGCGACGCTGGCAATCGAGGTGTCGGTGGTGATCTGGAATTCCGGTGCAGTCAAACCGAGGTTGTAGAGCTCACCCGGCGGGCTGTAATCAGGCAGAAAGAAATTGAATACGCTCGGCGAGCGCAAGGCGGCCTGACCAAGGCTGTATTCGGGATACCACTCGCGGTAGCGACCATCGTCGGCGCGTGCGTGCATCGCTCTCCAGAGATGAGTCTGCCTGAGCAGGGGTTCACGCAGTTTGCCGCCGTGGCTGCTCAGGCTGGGCAGATGACGGGCTTCGGTATCCATCAGCACAGCGCGAACCGTAGCGCCGATATCGCCACGCACGCCGAGGCCATTGTTGGCGAATACCGCAGCGACGCGGCCGATATAGGCCGGGCTGGGGTTGCTGGTGACCAGTCGTTTGATCAGGTGGCGGGCAATGAAGGGGGCGACATTGGGGTGATTGAAAATGTTGTCGAGCGCAGCCTGCAGGTCGCCGGCCGCCGTGCCTCCGCCAAGGAGCAGGCCGGACGGCAGGCTGACCCCCGGGTAGATCAGCAACTGCTTGTCTTCTGCGGAGGCGTGATAGTCCTCCCACGCTTGCATCGGCAGGAACCACGATGCGTTCCAGCCAGGATTCGGCCAGTCGACCGCGCCGGGAGGACACCACTCCCATTCCCACCATTGGCCGCCATTGGTTCGCGGGCAGTTGGCCCAGTTCCATCCGGTGAACACATGGGCGAAGCCGCGGATGGTGTCCTGGTTGTAGGTCGGCACGGGTTGTCCGCCGACCAGCACGGTTTGACCATTCGCATTCAACTGCACGAGACCGACTGAGAACAGCTGCATGATCTCGCGTGCGTAGTTTTCATCGGGACGGATGTTTTCGGCCAGATCGGGTTTGCGATTCTTGAACATCGACAAGTAGCGACCCATGACCGGATTCAAGGTCACCTGCTCGAGCAGATTGCGATAGTTGCCGAAGGCGTTGTCGATCAGCAGATCATAATAGTTGGCCATCGCAATCGGCTGGCCTTCGATGGCTCCGCTCTGGTCGGATACGACCAGAATTTCGCTCAAGGCGAAGGCCACGCGCTGACGCAATTGATCGGGTCCGCTGATGGCATTCAGCCACCAGACTTCCTGTCGACTGTTCTGGTAGACGTTGAGACCGGCGGCCTCCTGGTCTTCCATGTACTGGCGCTCATGCGATGCAGGCAGTGCGGCCTGGTCGGCGAGCCAGGCGTTGTAGCCGATCGCTCGCAGGCGGGCAATTTCTGCGAGAGTTGGTCCAAATGTGGCCTGGGTCAGAAAGCGTGCGGCGTCGGCGTCGGAATGCGGGCCTTCGCTGTGATCGTCAAAGCTGCTGTCGAATACGTGATCCGCAGCCAGGGCATGCGCAGCGAAAGCGAGTACGGTCAGCGTCAATGTCATTCGACAAAGCAGGTTTTTCATGCGAATTCCCGAAATCATGCGTCGCCAACGGCTGAGACTAGCGTCATCAGGTTTCTCGCATTGTGCACGCGGTCACCATAAGCGTGCCGTCAGATTTCAATATTGGGCATGGTTCTCACTCTGCATCGCGATTTTCCTGCCCTCAGTCGCAGCGGCTCTGAACAATTGCCTGGATGCCGAATTCCAGGACCGCCGTGGCCAGGCCGAAATCTTTATTGCCAACGACAATCCGGGCAATCCGTTTGCCTATCGACCGCGTTGCGTGACGATTAGTGAAGGTACCGGCGTCCACTTTGCGGCGATACCGGATTTCGGCATGCATCCTCTCTACGGAGGAATCGTCAGTGGTGATTAGGCGACGATCGATCCGGCCAGCCCGATTGGTTCGTTCACCAGCGGTACCGAGGGTGAGCGCGTGCTGATCGAAGCGGGCGAATTTCCTTACTTTTGCGACTTCCATTTCGCCGCCGGCATGATGGGATCGATCCGCGTGGTTCCCGAGTTGTTTGCCGACGGATTCGAGTGAGAAAACTTTCCCGGCTGTCGCCGCCGCGCGGTTTTCGGGCATCATCCCGGGTCGGTATTCGCAGGCATCGCGCCAGCAAACACTGAGACACATCCCCGTTTCTGGATCAATTGATGGCAAACATTCCCAGCATCAGCAAGGCAGATTGGCGCAAGCGTCTTGCTGGTCTGTCGCCCCGCGTGGCGAAAATGGCCGAGCAAGCCGCTGCCGGCATTGAGAAGCGCCGCCTTGATGATGTGCGGCGCAGTCTTGTTGCTGCGTGCGTCCTCGCCCCCGCGCATCCCGAAATTCTTCGTCTTCAAGGTGTCTTGAAGCACCTGGAGGAACGCTACGACGAAGCCGTGGAAATCCTCCGCGAAGCGTTTGTGCTATCTCCGGATGACGCCCTGATCGCCAACAATCTCGGCAGCTCGCTGCGCGCCAGCGGCGATGTCGATGCAGCCATTGAAATGTTCGGTCGGGCGACGGCGCTGGATCCCGATCTGGCTGCCGCCTGGTTCAATCTGGGCAAGACCCTGAAGTCCCAGGCGCGACCAGAACAAGCCTTGCCGAACTTGCAGCGTGCACTTGAGCTTTCGCCGGCCCATGTTCCTGCGCGCATCGTGCTGGGTGATTCCTTGAAAGCAATGGGCCAGATCGATGAAGCGGCCAAGGCGTTTCGTGAAGCGCTGCGTTTGAATCCGCGAAATGCCCAGGCCTGGTTCTCCCTGGCCAATATCAAGACGGTTCCACTGACGCTCGCTGAGGCGAACCAACTCGACCAATTGCTTCGCGAGCGATCATTGAATGATGACGATCGCGTGCGCATGGGGTTCACCCTGGCCAAGGCGCTGGAGGACAACCGTCAGTACGAGAGATCCTTTGCCGCCTTGAGTGAAGCCAACCGCTGCAAACGGCGCCAGACGCCCTGGGATGCGGCCGAGTTTTCGGCACAAATTGACGCCATGCTGGTGGCCTGTGCCAGACCACCCAAAGTCACCGCGCCGAAAACGCAGGGCAGGGAAGTCATTTTCATTGTCAGCCTGCCGCGTTCGGGTTCAACCTTGACCGAGCAGATTCTGGCGTCCCACCCGGAAGTCGAGGGGGCCAGCGAACTTCCTGATCTGCCAGCCGTACTCAATGATGAGTCGCAGCGGCGTGGAGTGGATTTTCCGGAGTGGTTCAGCGATGCCAGCGCCGAAGACTGGGAGCGGCTAGGCAAGGACTATCTGCAGCGCACCCGGCGTTGGCAGTCGCAGCGGCCACGCTTCACCGACAAGGGGCTGGCGAACTGGCAATCGGTGGCCGCAGCGCTGGCCATGTTGCCTGCGGCGAAGATCGTGGTTTGTCGTCGTGATCCGCTGGAGACCTGCCTGGCCTGTTTCGTCCAGCTGTTTGCACGGGGCCAGAAGTTCAGTTACGCGATCGATGATGTGGTCGCCTACTGGCGTGATTTCGACCGCCTCTGCCGGCATTGGGTGGAAATCTACCCGGACCAGGTACACAACATGGTCTACGAGACTCTGATCGACGAGCCCGAGGCGACGACGCGATCCCTGCTTGAGTTCTGTGGATTGCCGTTCGATCCGGCATGTCTCCGATTCCACGAAAGCCGCCGCAATGTGAGGACCGCGAGTGCAGCCCAAGTCTTGCAACCGCTGCGTCGAGATACAGCGCGCTCGGCCCGATATGGAGTTGCGCTGGACGGTTTCAGGAAAGCGCTTGGGCTTGACGGCTAGCGGATATTGCGCTGCCTGATTTTCAGTAACGTAATGATCTGTAATGAAAGCTCCCTAGCTCGGCGCGATTCTGACGGTTGTTTTCGGGGTTGCCAATGCCACTCCTGATTTGCTATGTTGCGGCGTCGCTCTAAGTCCGTTTGGCGGCCCGTTGCCCATCTGGGTGGTCGGCATAGAACTAATAATTTTGGGGTATGAATGATGATTAATCGTAAGACTTTGCTGGCCAGTGGAGTCGCTGCGGCGATCTTTGCCGTTTCAGCAGCCAGCGCAGCACCCGTGGCGAGCAACGTCAGCTCAGCAGCAGCTCAACCAATTTTCAATGTGCCAAACGGGTCCACTGTTTTGTTTGATCAGACGGCCAATCCCGGCACCAACGGCGCTCCGGCGCAGAATTTCTCGTCGTCGTATGACAGCTATGACAATGAAGCTGCGGATGACTTTGTCGTACCTGCTGGTGGGTGGACTGTTTCTTCGGTCAATATTATCTCGACCGGTACGGCCGGCTTTACAGGCGCTACGCCTGCAGCGGTAACTTTCTATCCGGATGCCGGTGGTTTGCCGGGTGCGACCCCCGTTTGCTCCTATCCAACCGCAGCGGCGACCGTTACCGCAACTGATACCTCGATTGTGCTTCCTTCGGGTTGCGCGCTTGGAGCTGGCACTTACTGGGTAGGTGTTTCCGTTGATTTCAATTTCGTGACGCAAGGCCAGATTTTCTGGAGCACGCAATCATCAGGTTCGGGTAGCCAAGCGGTATGGCGCAATCCCGGCGACGCCTTTGGAAGTGGCTGCACCAACTTTGACACCTTGCCAAATTGTGCTGTCGCTGGCGGCGTTGAGTCGCAGCTAGGCTTCCAGATTCTTGGTGCAGTTGGTGGCGGTGGTGGCGTTCCTGCCGAGCCGCCGCGCGAACTGCCAACCCTGAGCCAGTGGAGCGCCCTGCTCGCCGTTGGCGGCTTGGCCCTGCTTGGCCTGTTCGGTGTGCGCCGTCGCTCGCGCATCTGATTGCTTCAGTTTCATCGCGTGATCCAAACCGGAGGCCTCAGGGCCTCCGGTTTTTTTGTGCCGCGGCGCTGGTCATTGCGCCTGAGCGATGCGCGTGGACTAGACTGCAGCGAATGCCATTGAGGGTGAAGCGTGTTTGATATTGCGGTCATTTTTCTTGTTCTCACGGCCTTGCTGGCGTACGTGAATCAGCGCTTTGTCGGCTTGCCGACAACCATCGGCGTGATGGCGATTGCCCTGATCCTCTCGCTTGCGCTGATCGGGCTGGACAAGCTGGGTTTCGGGCAATTGCACGATTTCGAGGAATCGTTGCTCGAATCAATCGATTTTTCCGATGTGCTGATGCAGGGCATGTTGTCGGTGCTGCTGTTTGCCGGTGCCATGCATGTCGATTTGAGTGAACTGCGACCCTATCGCTGGCAGGTGGGCTTGCTGGCTGTGGTCGGCACCCTGGTTTCGACCCTGATTGTTGCCTGTGCCTTGTGGTATTTTCTGCCACTGGTCGGGGTCGAGTTGTCGCTGCTCTACTGCCTGGTATTTGGTGCCCTGATTTCGCCAACCGATCCAATTGCGGTGATGGGAATTCTGCGCTCGGCCAAGGCTCCGAAGAATCTTGAACTGGTCATCTCGGGTGAGTCCCTGTTCAACGATGGAGTGGGCGTTGTGTTGTTTTCGATGCTGCTCGGCACGATCGCGCTCGGCGTCGCGCCAACGCCTGCTCAGGCCGGGTTGCTGCTTTTGCATGAGGCCGGTGGCGGTATCGTTTTCGGACTCGTGCTCGGTTACATCACGTTTCGTTTGCTCAAGAGCATCGACAATTACAAAGTCGAAGTGATGCTGACCCTGGCGGCGGTGCTTGGCGGCTATCTGCTCGCTTCCCGACTGCATGTGTCCGGGCCGCTGGCGATGGTCATTGCCGGGCTGGTGATTGGCAACCATGGCCGCGCAGAAGCCATGTCCGACGAGACCCGGGCCCATCTCGACATGTTCTGGGAGTTGCTTGATGAGATCCTCAATACCGTATTGTTTGTGCTGATCGGCATGGAGGCGCTGATCATTCCGTATTCGCCGAACGTGGTCATGGCGGCAGTGGGTACGGTAGTGATCACCCTGCTTGCCCGTGCACTTGCCGTCGGCGCACCGGTGGCATTGCTGAAATCGCTGTTTGCCTTGCCCACGGGTGCCTGGCAGGTACTTACATGGGGTGGCTTGCGCGGTGGTATCTCGGTGGCATTGGCGCTGTCTTTGCCACTCGGGCCGGAGCGCAATGTCGTGCTGGCCCTGACTTATGCGGTCGTGGTGTTCTCGATTCTTGTGCAAGGCTTGAGCATCGGCAAAGTTGTCCGACATGCTGCCCGTGGTCCGTGAAGCTAGCGCATTCCCTGCAATCACGTTGATGAGTCATGATTTTCTGCGGCCGCCGAGATGCCAGATCTCGGTCCGGTTCGATCTTTTCCGTCGACCTCCAAAGCAAGAGGCCCGGCGCGAGGCCGGGCTTCTTTTCATCTCACTATTGCCATTGATGCATCAGTCGATACTGGCTGCGCGTTCGCGACGTTCGAGCAGGCTCATGTCAGCCTGGTTGATCAAACGCAGATCACGCAGTTCGTACGGTGCTGCCATTCCGGATTGACTCAGGCTGGAGGCGTCGAAGCGCAGCTTGATGCTGCCGAAACCGGCCTCAAGCCAGGCTGCGGAGTGAGCGACTGCGGCGGGTGCCAAGGAACCATCGCTGCGCGTGCCATACAGCGTGCCGGCAAGCTGGTAGCGACTCGGCATGACCGATTGCACACCGATGTCCAGAGTCATTCCGGCGTTGCGCGTAATTCCAGTCTGACGGTCGATCGAGCCAGTCAAACGCGCTGTGGCCACGCTGACTGCAAATGCCGAGCGCGCGTCACGCGGGACACTGATTTGCCGATTCGAGGCATTGCCGAATGCATGGATCTGCCAAAGCCCGAAACCGCCGGCATGGGTCGGGTCGGGACGCACGCTGGCGACGTAGCTACCGTCACGCTGACGCGTAAAGGTGACATCCTGACTGTGGCCATCCGGAGAACTGAGCAGACCATTAACGCGATCAAGCGTCGCCCCCTCGATCGCCGCACTGATGCGGATCGAATCGCCGGCGAGCACGGTGTCGCGCTCGGCTTGCAAGGACATGACCACGGTACTTGCAGGCTCGAACACGTGGACCAGATAACTGCCGCTGGCAGTCGGTGCAACCAGTTCGATTCGGCCACTCCCGAGTGCATCTGCCAGCTTCACCACCAGACTGCCTTCGGGGACATCCATGCCGGCCGCGCGCAGTGCATCCTGATCCGCCGCCATGTGCACGGCATCGTTGCTCGTATAGAGCTTGCCGTTGGCGCGGAACAGCAGGGTCGACGCATCAATCACGCTCTTGTTGTCAGCATGCGGGCTGAGTCGTATCAGCGCACCGTTGGCGCTGGTCGACAATGCCAGGCCTTGCTGAAGCTGGTCGGCGTCAGCATCGATCCAGTATTCGCGGCTGTGTTGCTGGAAGGCGACCGGACGAGCGTCGAGTGCGACGTTGGGGTCAATCGACCAGGACATCGAAACCGGCTTGTGATCAAGATTCGCCGATACTGATTTCGCCTGTACGGAGGATTGCAGTTGACTTGGAACCTGATCGTTCGCAGTCGCTGCTAGAAAATGCAGACTCGGCTTGGCCGCAAATGCCGACGCGGAAACCAGCAACAACGAGACAATCAGGGAACTTGAGAGAATTTTCATCAGTGGGCTCCTCAAAGGTCGTCGCGAAGGATGTTTTGAAGTCCGAAGCAGGCGCGTCGGCTCTGGTTGTGCGAGAGCACCTTGCCGCCCAGGCGGCTGGTGTCCTTGAACCAGAGTGAGCCGGCAGCCTGCTGGCTCGTGCATTCGAGGAAGCCATCCGAACAACTGGCCAACCAGTTCTGCGTGATCTCCAGGCCGACGTTGAGGGTATAACCGCCGCAATAAGCATTCGAGCTGAATATGCCCGAGCGGACATCGGTACCGACGACGCTCCAGAATCCTTTCGGCAGGGCCGGGCGACCGCTGGTTCCGAGCAGATAGTTCTGATTGTAGTAAGCCATCCAGCTGACCTGCTGCATGCGCACCGCATCGCTCTTGTAGCCAAGCAGCCAGCCGAGTGCGGATTCAAACACGTTGCCGCTTATCACCGCATCGGCGAGTGGTGTGCCGGCACTGGAGGGAGCCAGTGCATTGACCCAGCGGATCTTGCTGATGATCGCCGGGTAACGGCTGTCCCAGGTCTGGTTCGACATGATCCAGCGCATCACGTTGCCTCCATTGGAGTGGGTGATGATGACCAGGTCAGTGATGTTCTTGCTGGTGATGAACGAAGTCAGTTGGGTGGCCAGACAACCCGCAGCGCGGCTGTCCCACATGTACTGCTCGAAATCGCAATTGATGACCGTGAAGTTGTTCTGGTTGACCAGGCCCTGGCGCAC
>NZ_DASSYD010000150.1:0-7434 GCF_035703485.1 Dokdonella sp.
GCCTCGTCTGTGGCATTGATGGCGGCATGCCGCTCGCCCATCTCCGGTTCATCGATATCCAGTCCACGACTGCCATTGCCGATGATCAGTTGCTCGCCGACACTGATGGTCTTGCCGTAATGAACCCCGGAAACGCCACGCAGCACAACTCGGGAGACCTCGGCCGAAACGTTGCCCTTGGTCGCGTCGGACGGAATTCGCCGGTCAATGGCATCATCGCTGTCGGGCTTGAGTGTGACTGCGACATCATCAAGATTGACCACGTCGCCGAGTCTGAGCAACGCTTTTTCGACGATCGGCCTTGCATTGACGTGAGTGCGTGCCTCGGTATCCAGAACCTCGAGGATGACACCGCGCTTGTCGATGACCAATCTCGCATGCCACGGCTTGACGCCACTGGATTCCAGCCGAATCGCATTGTCCTGCGCCGATCCAATGCCGGTTACGCCGCAATCGACGAGCACATCCGCATGTTCCCCATTGGAAAAGCTTAGTCGCATCAGTGCAGGAATGATGAAGGTGACCGCACTTTAGCAGGATGAGGCAAAGCTGACACCTGCCTGAATCCGGGAGGTACCCGCGGACTCCGGATTGGCGATTCGCGCGCGAGAGAGAACGGAACCCGGACGGGATCGTCGTGCATGCCGGTGGCGGCGCTTTCGTGAGTAACCACGCCAGACTGCGAAACCGGCAGGAGGAAGGTTTCTACCCTTGCTGCTACTGGTGCATCATAGCGGCTGTCGCACAACGCGCACGTGTTGGCGGAACCGGAGAAAATGCATGGCGCAAATCGATATTCGCCGCAAACATCACCTTTCGAACAGCGAAGCACGCAAGGCCGTCAACAAGCTGGCCAAGTCCATCGCCAAGGAATTTGATCTCGATTGCGGCTGGGAAGGCAACACGATGAACTTCTCACGCAGTGGCGTTGATGGGCACATCGCCCTGGAAAAAGGCGAGGTTCACGTCTTCGCCAATCTGGGATTTGTCATGGGCATGATGAAACCGATGATTGAAAGCGAGATCAATCGTCACCTCGATGAGCAGATAGTCTGATGCTGGTTATCAAGACCGCGCGCAAACCGTTGACCAAAGCTCGCCGTCCGCAGATCGGCCTGGCCGTCGCCGGCGGCGGTCCGATTGGCGGGATTTTCGAGATCGGTGCAGTTCGCGCTCTCGAGGATGCCATCGAAGGCCTCGACATGAACGCACTCGATGTTTATGTCGGCATCAGCTCGGGAGCCTATGTTGCCGCGAGTCTGGCCAACCGCCTGACCACGGCGGAAATGTGCCGAATCTTCATCAGCGGTGATTCCGATCAGTTGAGCTTTCGCCCGGAAAATTTCGTTCGGCCCGCCATTTACGAGTACCTGCGGCGATTGTCCGGAGCCCCGCGCCTGTTGTTGAGCGGCCTTGCCGAATTTGCCCGCCATCCCTTCAATCTGCGTGTCTCCGACAGCCTGCTCAAGCTGGGCAGCTTGCTGCCGACCGGGTTGTTCGACAACGAAGCCATCGAGCGCTTTCTCCGCGAGGCCTTCACCGCACACGGTCGCAGCAATGATTTTCGCGAGCTCGAACGCAAGCTCGTTGTCGTAGCGGTAGAGCTCGACAGTGGCCAAGCCGTGCGCTTTGGTACCGAGGGCTACGACGATGTGCCCATTTCACGAGCCATCGAAGCCAGCTCGGCCCTGCCCGGCCTGTATCCGCCGGTGGCCATCAACGGCAAGTATTTTGTCGATGGGGCACTCCGTCACACCGTTCACGCGTCAGTCGCGATGGAGGCGGGTGCCGACCTGGTTATTGCAATCAATCCGCTGGTACCGATCAATACCACGCACGCCAGCGCACTCGACAAGAACTCGCCCGCCAGCCTGATCGAGGGCGGTTTGCCGACCGTCCTGTCACAGATGTTCCGCACTTTGCTGCAGTCGCGGATGCAGGCCAGCATTCCAAAATACGAAAGCAAGTACAGCGGATCCGACCTGCTTTTGATCGAGCCGGAAAACGACGACTCCGACATGTTCTTCACCAATGTCTTCAGCTTCACCCATCGCGAGCGACTTGCCGAACATGCCTATCAATCAACGCTGAACGATTTGCGCGTTCATCGACGCAAGCTTTCACCGATTCTGAAGCGGCACGGACTGAAGCTCCGCGCACACGTGCTGGACGACTCTGGACGCACCCTGCTTGGCAGTATCACGAGCAAACCACCGCGACGTTCGCAGGCGACATCACGCCTGCATCGTGCACTTGATGAACTCGACCTGGCGATCGAACGTGGGCGACCGGCCAAGGCAAAGCGCAAGACGCCTGCCCGAGCCTCCGACCGGGCCAAACGAGAGACCTCCCCACCAGCGCGCTCCTGATCCGACAACCTTTTCTGGCAACGCGGCTCCGATGGCGTTCGCAATCGTGGATTACTTGCTCTAGCAAGCAGGTTTATCATGCGCCACCGACCGGGCATCCCGTGCCCAGCCCCTTGAAGGAATTTGCAATGTCCAAATCGAAACCGAAGCTGAAGTCCAAAGCCGCACCTGCCGCCAGCAAAGCGCCGGCGCGCGCCGGTGGAAAAACGATTGTCGAATCCGCCCAGCACATCTGGTTGGCCGGCCTTGGCGCATTTGGCAAGGCTCAGGATGAAGGCACTCGCCTGTTTGAAGCGCTGGTCCGCGAAGGTGTCTCTCTCGAACAGAAGACCCGCAAGCTGACTGCTGGCAAGGCTGACGTCGCACGAGGCGCCGTTGAAGCGGCCGTTGGTCAGGTCAAGGAGCGCAGCCAGGAGACCTGGGACAAACTTGAAAAGGTCTTCGAGAATCGAGTCGCACGTGCACTCGACCAACTCGGCGTCCCCGGCAGCAAGGAGCTCAAGTCACTGACCGCACGTGTTGAAGAGCTTTCCAAGGAAGTACACAAACTCAACGCCAAGCCGGTCGCCCGGAGCGCAGCAAAGCCCGCGACCAAATCAGCCGCCCGCACGGCACCTGCCAAGAGTGGCGCGACACGTTCGGTGAAGCGGATCAAGGACGAGCTGGCCGACGTGGCACGCGAGCTTGAATCCGCACAGATCAAGCAAGTCCGTGAAAAATCCGGAAAGGCCAAGGCCAGCAAGCCTGCTGCAAAGAAATCGGTAGCGAAGAAGGCACCGGCAAAAAAGGCCGCGGCGAAAAAGAAAGCGGCCAAGTAAGCTGCACCATCGAAAAAAACCCTCGCCATTTGCTGGCGAGGGTTTTTTTGTTCGTATTACCAGTGCACACCACGCATGAGGGCGGCGAAGGCCACTTGTTCCGATGACGGACCTTGTTGCATTTCCTGACGCACGCCCTTGATGCCCTTGGCTGCAGACGAGTCGGGGAACAGGCGGAAAGCCGTATTCATGACGATTTCGTAGGCGCGCGGCGAAACTGAATAGAACAACTGGGCAAAGATGCCGGTGCGCGTGGCGACACGAACCGGCCGCTCGATGATCGCCCCGACAACCAGATCGGCCGCTTCTTCCGGGCTCAGGGTCGGTACTGAATCGTACATCTTGGTCGGCGCAATCATCGGCGTCTTGACCAGCGGCATGTTGATCGTGGTGAAGTTGATGCCCTGGTCGGAGAATTCAGCCTGGGCACAACGCGAGAACGCATCCAGTGCGGCTTTCGACGATACATACGCCGAGAACCGCGGTGCATTGGTGAGCACACCGATCGAGGAGATATTGATGATGTGACCGCGATGGCGCTCGGTCATCTTCGGCAGAAAGCCCATGATCAAACGCAGCGATCCGAAGTAGTTGAGCTGCATGGTGCGCTCGAAATCGTGGAAACGATCGTAGCTCGATGCGATCGCGCGACGGATTGATCGGCCGGCATTGTTGATCAGGATATCGGCACCGCCGTGCTCACTCATGACCTGTTTGACGAAACTGTCACACGAGGCCAGATCGGCAAGATCAACCTTGTAGGTGTGGCAGCTTCCACCAGCGCTCTCGATTTCGATCTTCGCGGCGGCAAGTTCATCCTCGCCACGTGCACAGATGATCACCTTGGCCCCTGCGGCTGCGACCTTGAGCGCCACCGCCTTGCCGATGCCGGAAGAGCCGCCAGTGATAACGACAACCTTGCGCCGGACCTTGCCCGACAGTGAGTGATCGACGAACAAGGCTGGATCGAGATGACGCTCCCAGTAGTCCCAAAGCCGCCAGGCATAGGTTTGCAGTTTCGGCAGCTTGATTTTCGATCCACGCAAGGCACGATCGGCTTCGCGCGTATCAAAGCGTGTCGGATAATTGATAAAACGCATGATCTCGGCCGGAATGCCGAAGTCGCGCATGAACGCGCCCAGCATGCGGCGAACGGGCGGCAGGTTCGACAGCGCCTGACGAATCGCGCTCGGAATGAAGGCAAACAAGCGCGCATCGATACGCATGCTCATCTTCGGCGCATGACCCGCATGCGCAAAGATGTTCAAAACCTCTCCGATACGTCGCGGCGCAGGATCGGTCAGGTGAAAACAATGGCCATCGAGCTTGGGCACATGGGCAATGTGATCCATGGTCGCCGCCACCCAGTCGACCGGCACCAGATTCAGACGACCGCCCTCAAGCCCCACCGTCGGCATCCACGGCGGCAGCATCTGGCGCAGCTTCTTGATCAGACTGAAGAAGTAGTACGGACCATCAATCTTGTCCATTTCACCGGTTTTTGAATTGCCGATGACGATACCGGGCCGGTAAATGCGGAAGGGTCGCTTGCACTCCTTGCGCACAATGCCTTCGGATTCGTGTTTGGTGCGGAAATACACATTGTCGATACCTTCCGCTTCCTCGAACATGTCCTCGCGGAAGACTCCTGGATAAAGTCCGGCGGCGGCGATCGAACTGGTGTGATGGAAACATCCCGCCTTGAGAGCCTCAGCCAGTTGCACGGCATGACGGGTGCCGTCGATATTTGCTGAAACCTGACTGGCCTCGTCGGCCGAAAGATCGTAGAGCGCGGCCAGATGAAAGAAGTGGGTAATCTTTCCGCTCATGCCCTTGATCCTGGCCGGGGTCACGCCGAGACGAGGTTTGGCGAGATCGCCAGTGACGGCAATGAGTCGATCCTTGCCGGCGTCCAATCGCTCGGAAAGCTCTTCGAAGCGGCCCATCGACTCCTTGCGCACCAGACAATAGATCTTGCCCTTTCGCAGCAACAACTTCTCAAGCAAGTGACGACCGATGAAGCCGGTTGCGCCGGTCACGAAATATGTCATTTCCCACTCCATTCCAGGTTGAAAGAGTCGTAGCGAACCCACAAAGTCAGACAATCACGGACGCCACCGTATGGACAGCATAATCGTCCCTACGAATCGTTGCCACGTGCGTTGCGCCGTCGCCCTGGATCGCGTTGACCGCCTGATACGTGCATGATAGAAAGTTCCAGCGCAGGGGGCGCGTCCAATCAGGCTGAAAACCATGTCAAAGCTTCAAACCAGCTTCGAAAAAGCTGCAGAAGACATCAAGAAGCTGGACGAACGTCCGGACAATGACACGCTGTTGAAGTTGTACGCACTCTACAAGCAGGGTGCCGATGGCGATGTTTCCGGCCCGAAACCCGGCTTCTTTGATTTTGTCGGCACTGCCAAGTACGAGGCCTGGGCCAAGCTTCAGGGCACCGACAAGGATGAAGCCATGCAGAAGTACGTTGATCTGGTCGCCAAGCTCCGCGCCTGACCACCGCGCCACTTCGCACGGAAATTCCGATGGCGCGACAAACCCGCGAACTCATACTTGAAACCGCCCTGGTCATGTTCAACACCCAGGGCGAGCCGAACGTCACGACCAATCACATTGCCGACGAACTCGGCATCAGCCCGGGCAATCTGTACTACCACTATCGAAACAAGGACGACATCATCGGTCACCTGTTCGCACGTTACGAACAGCGCATTGATGAAGCCCTGGTTACTCCCGATGATCGCCTGCCCAACCTCGAAGATGTCTGGCTGCAATTGCATCAGATCTTCGAATGCATGTGGGACTATCGCTTTGTCTACCGCGATCTGGTCGATATCCTCTCGCGCAATCGCAAGTTGCGCATGCACTTCTCGAGGATTCTCAAGCGCGCTTCGGGCAATGCCGCCAGCATCATGCGCGGCCTTGCCGCAGCCGAAATCTTTCGCGCCAGTGCCGATGAAATCAACGCAACCGCAGAGAACATCGTCCTCGTCGCCACTTTCTGGCTCAACTTCGACGCCGTGCGTCATGGCAAGAACGAATCGGGACAGATGGATGTCGGCCGCGGCATCCACCAGGTCATGATGCTGATTGCACCGTTCCTGCGTGATTCCGAGCGCTTACACCTGAATACGCTGGCCAGCGCTTATTTGCGCTGACCGCTAGTCGGGCCTCTCAGAGGAAAACCTGATTGGCGCAAAAGTTAAGCTGGGTATTGATCTTTACGCCGCTTCGCGGCGCGGCATCCTGCGCTTTTTCACTCGCCTCCGGGCGAGCGAGTGTCTTTCTCTTGCGTGGCCAAGAGAAAGGCACCCCGCGATCGCGCCCTACGCACAATCCCTGTGCTTCGGGTGCGCGAGGCCGCTCCGGGGTTCGCTGACAGTCCATTGGACTGACATCGAACTGGCCCACATCGTGTGGGCCATCCTTCGGACAATTTCGGCAACTGCTCCTGCGTTGCCCTACCTCCTGCATCCATGCAGTCGCCTCCACAGCCTCGCCGCGATCGAGGGGCCCCGTTAAGCGGGCATCGTGCGCGCCAAAGCGAACAGCAAAGCCAAAGCCAAAGCCAAAAGCGCGAGCTTGCGGGAATCCGATTTTGCTTGGCTGCGCAGGATGCGCAGTAACCGGGCCCCCTATGCAGCGGCAACGTGACGCAGGGATTGCCCGCAGGGTGGGCGCAATGGATTGCGCCCAGTTCGACGCCAGTCCATGGATGGACTGTCGGCGAACCCCGGAGTCGCGTTGCGTAGTCGGAGGGCAGGATGCCCGTAGACCGCTGTATCGGGGTGCTCTTTCTTTTGGTTACTTTTCTTTGAGCAAGCAAAGAAAAGTGACTCGCTCGCCGGGAGGCGAGTGAAACCCCGGCAGGGATGCCGCGCCGCGAAGCGGCGTAAACATCAAGGAGCCCGGACTCGCTCTCGACACAGCCGAGCCCATCATGAGCGTGCCAAAGCTCCGGGATGGCGCGCTTGCTTCTGCCGCAGCAGAAAATCCGCTACCAGGTTCCGGTTTCGCGAAACGGCTTGCGATTCCAGCGTTCGACGCCACAATCCCACCATGCAGGATGAACTCCCCTTCGACGGCAAAGCCTTTGTCGCCAATCTGAGCAGTGCGCCCGGTGTCTACCGCATGCTCGGTGCGGCGGGCGACCTGCTTTACGTTGGCAAGGCCGGAAATCTGAAAAAGCGCGTCGGCAGCTATTTCCTCAAGCCGGCCCTGCAACCGCGCAT
>NZ_DASSYD010000115.1:0-2912 GCF_035703485.1 Dokdonella sp.
TGTTGCTGCGCGTTGAAAATTGACCATAAATCGAGGGTTCTGCTCGCTGAAAATTGACCAGGGTGTTCTGACCTAACCTGCCGGCCTTTTGGACCGGCAGGGAGACGAGGTGCACACCATGGCAACGTACGCAAAAGTGCGACGGATGCGGCTCCGCGAGGGGCTGTCGATAAGCGAGATCGCCAGACGAACGAGTCTGTCGAGGAATACGATCAAGGCGTGGCTGCGGGAGTCGACCCGCAGCGAGATGCGCTACCGGCGCGAGACTGGCCCAAAGAAACTCGATGGACATCGAGAATGGTTGCGACAGGCGCTTGAGATCGATGCCCGTCGTCCAAGAAAGGAGCGGCGCACGGCGCTGCGGCTGTTCGCTCAACTGCAGGCGGAAGGCTTTGCCGGCAGCTACACCCGAGTCACGGAGGCGATCCGTGCCTGGCGCGCCGAGTCCGGCGCGGTGACGGCGCGCTCGGCCTTTGTGCCGTTGCGCTTCGAGTGGGGTGAAGCGTTCCAGTTTGATTGGAGCGAGGAAGGCATCGTCATTGGCGGCGTCTGGCGCAAGGTGCAACTGGCGCACATGAAGCTGTGCGCATCGCGGGCATTCTGGCTGGTGGCCTACCCGGCGCAGAGTCACGAGATGCTGTTCGATGCGCATCTGCGTTGTCTGACCGGGCTGGGTGGCATCGCTCGGCGCGGCATCTACGACAACATGAAGACCGCAGTGGATCGGGTGCCGGGCCGCGGCAAGGCGCGGATCGTCAACGCGCGGTTTGCCGCGATGACGGCGCACTATCTGATCGACCCGGACTTCTGCAATGTGGGCTCGGGTTGGGAAAAGGGGCGTGTCGAGAAGGGCGTGCAGGACTCCCGTCGCCGCATCTGGCAGCGCGCGCAGGAGCAGCGCTTCTCCACCTTCGCCGAGCTGAACGTATGGCTGGCCACGCAGTGCATCGAAGGCCGCAGCGCAGCGCATCCGGACTTTCCCGGCATGAGCATTACCGAGGCGCTGGAGCACGAGGTGGCGCACCTGATGCCGATGACGGCACCGTTTGATGGCTACATCGAATCACCCGCGCGGGTATCGAGCACGTGCCTGGTCTCGGCGGCGCGCAATCGCTACTCGGTGCCCTGCGCCTTTGCCGGTCACCGGGTCAGCGTGCGGCTGTATCCGGAACGCATCGTCATCGTGGGTGACCAGGAGGTCATCGCCGAGCACCCGCGGGCGACCGAGCGCGACCACGTGGTCTACGACTGGCAGCACTACGTGCCGCTGATCGCGCGCAAGCCTGGCGCGCTGCGCAACGGCGCGCCGTTTGCCGACATGCCGGAGCCGCTCAAGCGTCTCAGTCGTGCGCTGCTGCGCCGCCCAGGCGGTGATCGGGTCATGGCGCAGGTATTGGCGGCGGTGCCTCGGCATGGACTGGAGGGGGTGCTGGTCGCCGTTGATCTGGTGCTCGAAGTAGGGCATCCCAGCGCCGAGCACGTGCTCAATGTCCTCGCCCGACTGAGTGAGGGGCCGCCACCGGAAGCAGTCAGCACATCGCTTGTTGTTGAAGAGCCGCCGACCACCGACACCCGTCGCTACGACACGCTGCGCGAGGAGATGACCCATGTCTGATCTGATATCCGAACTCAAGCAGCTGCGCCTGTACGGTATGGCCAGCAGCTATGCCGAGGTACTGCAGAACAGCGCCGGCGGCGGCACCGAACAGGCCGAGTGGCTGCTGCGCCATCTGATCACCGCCGAGCAGACCGACCGCGGTCTGCGCTCGATCCGCTACCAGATGCATGCCGCCAAGTTCCCCGTGCATCGTGATCTTGCCGGGTTCGAGTTTGATCGGTCCAAGGTTGATCGCCAGCAGATCAGCGTGTTTGCCACCACCGAGTTCACCGAGCGGGCCGAGAACATCGTCCTGATCGGCGGCACCGGCACCGGCAAGACCCACCTCGCCACCGCGCTGGGCATCCAGGCGATCACCCGCCACGGCAAGCGCGTGCGGTTCTATTCCACTGTCGATCTGGTCAATCAGTTGGAGCAGGAGAGGGCAGCGGGACGATCAGGTCGTTTGGCCAACCAGCTCATGCATCTGGATCTGGTCATCCTTGACGAACTCGGCTACCTGCCGTTCTCACAAGCCGGCGGGGCGCTGCTGTTCCATCTGCTATCCAAACTCTACGAGCACACCAGTGTCATCATCACCACCAATCTGGTGTTTGCCGAATGGGCCAACGTGTTCATCGACGCCAAGCTGACCACGGCCCTGCTCGACCGACTGACCCACCACTGCCACATCGTCGAGACGGGCAACGAATCCTTCCGATTCCACCAGAGCAGCGGCCAGGCCAAAGCCCGAATCAAGTCGCGAGAGCAAGCCAAGCAGCGAGCCAACAAGGAGGTGATCGAAGAACCCTTCTGATCCCACTGACTCACGCTCAGAGTTACACTCCGACCACGCCGCGGGAGCTCTCCCTCGGCCTTCATCCCTGGTCAATTTTCAACGAGCAGAGATGGTCAGTTTTCAACGAGCGCCAACAGGTTGGAGGCATTAATGACAAAGCGGGGATTGTCAGGGAGATCTTGAAGCGTTGCCTTGCCGTAGAGGTGCTTCTCGAAGGCAGCGACGACGTGGTCGTTGATGGACCCAGGCAAGAAGATGTCTAGCAGTAGGTGCCACGCGCCTTTCTTGTCCATGCCGGCCACAGGGACGTTGGAAAATTTTCGAATAGGTTCGGCGACATGCTCGACGAAGCGAGCGATCAAACCGGGGCTGTCGACGGACAGCTCCGACCACTTCAATGCAAGCATCGCCGAAGTGATGGATCCGCCCGATACGCTGGAGATGCGCTTGAGCGTGCCGACGGGCTTTCGAGATCCGTCACGCATTGGGATGTCATGGTCACCAGAACCCAGAAAA
>NZ_DASSYD010000093.1:0-4757 GCF_035703485.1 Dokdonella sp.
ATTTCTGAATGGGCGAGGAACGCACGATGCATTCGATGAATCCAGTCACGCGCCTGGGGCGCGCAATCCAGGTCATGTTGGCGGTCGCCGGTTTGATCCTGGCGACGGCGGCTCAGGCTGATGCGGTCAGCGACAATGCCGCGAGCTGGCTCAGAGGCCAGCAGATATCAACCGGGCCGACTGCCGGCGCATTTCCCTGGACACCGAGCGACGTTGCGACAAGCAACACCCAGGGCGCGTCCGCACTCGGCTTGCTGCGCGCCTGGGAGCGCAGCGGCAATGCCGCCGACCTTGCTGCCGCAGTGGCCAACGGCGATTGCATGATCAACGGCTGTGTATCGGGCATGACCTATCCCGACAATCATCACCGGTTTGCTACCCACGACCCGCTGTTTCTGGAACAGCTTTCGATCGACAGCGGTGATGCGCAATACGCGACCTTCGTCGATGACGAATTCTGGAGTCGATTGAGTGCAGGAATCTATGGCGCGTCGAGCGACCTGGATGCGCAAGGATTCGCCGACGCGGTGGTATCTTCACGCACCGGTCAGGGCTATCCCGATCTGGCCGCCTGGGACCTGTCCAAGACCGCGATTGCCGCGCAGCTGGCCGGCGAAACGGTGGCCCGCGACGCCATGATGCAAGGCATCCTTGACAGCTTGAACGCGTCCGACGGCCCACACACCACCTTCGACGTGATCGGGCTGACCGGGGCAATCTGGGCTTCGGCCGTGACCGGCGTCGATCTCGATCCGACCACGGGCAAATGGGCTGCCGCCAATAGCACAACCGAGCTGGCCAGCATGCTGCTCGCCTACCAGGCACCTTCCGGTGGCTTCGTCGGCAGCACCACGGCGCCTGGCGGCGTCATCGACGCGAATGCGGATTCACAGACCACCTCGTTCGCGATGCAGGCGCTTGATGCGGTCAATGGCGTCGCCTACGCAACCGAGATCCAGAACGGTTTTGCCTACATCTCGAGTCTGCAAGAGCCTTCGGGCGAATTTCTCTCCTTCACTGGCGCGTCCGCAGGTATGCAAGGTGCCGTTGAAAGTCATGGCGAGACGCTGGAAGCTTACGCATCGATCACCCAGCGCCCCGTCTCAGTCTACGTCGATGACGACTTTGCCGGCGACATGCCGGGCGATGCCGAGAGTTTCGTTCATCCGCAGGTGAATGGTGGCGCCGCGATTCCAGTCGTCTTCGGCCAGGATGCGTTTGCGACGATTGCCGACGCGCTGGCCCAGGTTCAACTCGGCGGCACCGTGTACGTGGCCAAGGGTTTGTATGCCGAGGATTTCCTCGCCATCAGCCGACCGGTCAGCATCATCGGTGAGCAAGCCGGTGTCGATGCGCGCACGCGCAGCACGGTCGATGCTGACGAGACCATCATTGTTCCGGGCATCGCGCAGTCCGGGCTCACCCTGAATTCGTATGGTTTTCCGGTCGTCGACATCTACACTGATGATGTGAGCCTCGATGGCATCATCATCGATGCCGACAACCCGGCTCTGACCTCGGGAGTCGCGCTCAATGGTGCAGATCCGGATGTCTCCGTGGGCATCTACGTGCAAGGCAACAACACCCGCTTCGAAAACAGCATTTTCCGCAACATCATTTATGCCGGCATCAATGGCTACGAGAGCAGCAGCAGTAGCAGCGGCGACAACCTCATCCGCCACAACCGCTTCGCCAACATCACTTCACCTTCTCAATGGGGCGTTGGCGTCATCTTGCAGAACAACTTCTATGCGCAGGTGAATGACAACCTTTTCGACGAAGTCCGCGTGGGTGTGCAGACCAACAACAACCATCGCCCGGCACCGAACGGCTTCCTGCCGAGCATCAGTGGCAATGAGATCGATGCCACGCGAATCGGAATTTTCCACAACCTGTTCTATTCGTCGGCCTCGACTTATGCGATCAGCGGCAACCAGATCGCTGCCGTGGCCAATGCGGGCGAAACCGGGCTATGGATGGGTCTGTGGGTTGAATCCATGGGTGGTGCACAAACCGTGACCATCGATGGAAACACGGTTGATGGCCTTGCAGTTGTCGGCAGTCGCCAAAGCGCTGGTTATCTGCTCAACAACATCACCAGTACGCTAAGTGCTTCGACGGAAATCAACGGTGGCAGCGTGAGCAACGTGGCTGCCGGCGTCCTCGCCACGGATGCCACTCGCTATACCGGACCGGTCAACGATTTCATTGTGCGCAACGTCGGCTTCTCCGATATCGGTAGCGCAGCGTTCTACATTGAAGACACGGTCGAAGAAGCGGGATCGGCGAAACTCAGCATCGGCGATGGCAACAGCTACGCCAACGTCGCGCATGTGCTGGCCTTGTCCGGCACCGCGCCTGTGGCCGGATTTGTCGATAGCCAGACGGCTGCACCGACCGTGTTCGTGCGCTCGGCTCGCAACTACTTCAGTGATCCCGCTTCGGCGACCTACACGGTTGCCAATGCTTCGATCAACACCGGTATTGGTTATGCGTCCGTCGCTGGCAAGGTCTCGGTCGAGGCCGGCAACTTCAATCAGAGTGCGCTGGTCAACAAGCAGGTCAGCGTCGAAGGCGCGTTCGCCGGAACCGCCGGCTATGATCCGGGACGTGACGGAACCGGCGAGACGGTGGTCAACCCAGGTAGCGGCTCGGTGTTCACGCTGGCCGCCAGCGGTGCCGTCGTCGATGGATTCACGGTTACAACATCAAGCGGTGTTGCGGTCGGTCCGAGCGGCGCAAGTCGCAACAACATGCAATTCATCAACAACCGGGTGGTCGATATTGCCAATGGTGTCGGTATTCGCTTTGAGCCAGGGGAAGGCAATCCCGCGAGTGGTTTGCAGATTACCGGGAACCTGTTTTCAAACATCAATGGATCCGGCCTCAATGGAGCAGCGATCCAGCTATACAAAGGTACTCGCGATGCGGTAGTCAGCGACAACCACATCGACAGCGCACGGACCTACGCGATTCAGGTCAATGGCGGCAATGGCTCGGTGTTGAACACCATGATCACCGGCAACGTGATCAGCGATTCGCTGGCCCTGGGTACCTTCAACGCGTTTGTGGCGACGAATGTCGGTGGCATGCAGGTTCGCGACAACACGGTATCCGGAGTTGCGACCGGACTGTTCATCTCCGACAAGGATTCCAGCCTCGACTTCGTCTGCAACAGTGTCTCGGGAGCCAATCGCGGAATTTCCAGTTCCGAGTTCTTCGGCGGCGTGGCCAACAGTGCGATTCGCATCTTCGACAACGCGATCCTCGGCAGCGTTACTGCTGACGTCAGAAATGGCATGACTCAGGATCTGGTGGTTGGTTCGAACTGGTACGGCGGCAACCCTCCCGTGGTCTCTGGCAACAATGTCTTTGTGGCGGATGCACTGCCCGCCACGCCGATCGGTGAAGCCGCTTGCGGCGTCAATGCAGCTACCGCGATCGTCGCCTACGCGGGCACGCCACAGAACACCGAGGTCAACACGGTCTTCGCATCGACCCTGGATGCGCGCGTGGTCGATGCTCTCGGCGGCGCGGTGATGGGTGAGAGCGTGAGCTTCGCCGCACCGGCGAGCGGCGCCTCGGCGACGCTTGGCACGGTCAGCGGTACGAGTGACTACAACGGCGTGGTTTCGAGCAGTGCCACGGCCAACAACCTCGCCGGCAGCTATGCGGTCACCGCGAGCAGCGGTAGCCTGAGCCCCGATGCAAGCTTCGCCCTGACCAATGACCCGCTCATTGGCACGGTCAGTTGGGATGATCTGAGCTTTGTCTACGACGGCAATACCCATGTCGCCACCGCGCATATCACCGAGGAGCCGGCAACAACGTGCACGGTGACGCCGGTGTTCGGCCCGGATGTCGGCAACTACGCGGTCACGGCCACGTGCAGCGGCTTGACGTACGCAGCCAGTGGCACGAACACGGCCAGCATCACGCCGGCCAACGCGACGCTTGCACTGAGCAACCTGACCCAGACCTTCGACGGCTCGCCGAAACCGGCCACGGTCACTTCGACCCCGAGCGGTGTCGCCTTCAGCGTGACCTACAACGGCAATCCGAGTGCGCCAAGCGCGATTGGAGATTACGCCGTGGTCGCGACCATCACCGATCCGAACTACACCGGTCCGCAGACCAGCGATGTCCTGCACATCGTCGCCGCCGATGCTCCGGATCTCGGCATCAGCATTACCGACAATCGCAGCTACGTGCAGTTCGGCAAGCTCTTGACCTACACGATCGTGGTCAACAACCCGGGCAACACCGACATCAGCGGCGCCACAGTAACCAGCAATCTGCCGATCACCCTGCTCAATGCGACACCGAGCTGGCAGTGTGTCCAGGTCAGCCCGGGAGCGAGCTGCACGCCAAGCGGCAGCGGCAACCTCAGCGATACGGCGGTCAACATTCCAGCCGGTGGCGGTGTGGTCTATCTGTTCAATGCCTGGGTCAAGGACGATGCGAGCCTGCCGAACGACGTGATCAGCACCACGGCCACGGTGACTGCAGCGGGGGATACCAACAGCGCCAACGACAGTGCCACCGATGAAACCCAGGCGGTGATTTTCCGCGACGGCTTCGAGGTCGGTGGTGACGGCGCCGAGGATGGCAACGCAACGACCAGCCCCGATCAGGCAACGAGCCTGAGCGGCGAGAACCTGCAGCTGCTCGACCTGACGGCGGCGCGTGCCGGTGACGGTCGCATCGTCGAACTGGCCCGGGTCGAAGGCAGCAATGGCGAAGTGATCCTGATCCAG
>NZ_DASSYD010000213.1:0-8901 GCF_035703485.1 Dokdonella sp.
ATGGATGGCCCTTGGATTCGCCGTGATCCTGACTATCCCGGTGACATTCCTGCTATCAAGATGGGTTCTGCGTTCCGGCTGAGTTCGCCCGAGGACGACGCCCGCAAACAACATACTGCGCACCGAGTGGCAACCAGCGCAGCAGCTTGTCGAAGCGTCTCGCCCAAGACCGATCGATCGGCACGAAAAACAGATAGCGTCGGACAACGATCTCGAATCCCGCTTCACGCAACAGCGCCTGCGTCCTCCTGGCACGCAGCAGCACAGCATCGTGATCAAACGGACAGCGCCACACCGCCCAGCGCGTCATCGGATTGATCGGATTGTGCTCATAGACTGCAAACAAGCCCTCCGGTTTGGTTACCCGAAAGGCCTCGGCGACAAACGTCGACCATTGCGCGGGAGGTACGTGGTGCATCACGCAGACCGTGCTGCTGAAGTCGAACGAGGCGTCATCGTAGGGCAATCGCTCACCATCGTAGATGCGGTAATCAACATCCGGATTCGCCGCGCGTGCCGTTTCGATGGCCTCACCTGAGACATCAGTACCAGCCAAGCTGCCCACATGGGGCGCCATCAAAGGATGCGATATACCAATCCCGCAGCCAATATCGAGGCAGATTGACTGAGTGGTCGATGACGGAGAAAAACCATCGATCAGCTCCAGAGCATCGGCCATCTTGCCGATGGCGAACATATCCATACCCAGCCCGGAGAATCCGATCGAGCTATTGACTGTTTCTCTGTACTCGCTGGGATATGCGTCTGATGACCAACGATTTACCTTGCTCATGGATGTCCTGTGAGTCGCTTGAATTTATTGTGAAGATTCGAAACTCGTGTCCGCAACCTGAAAGCGAAATCACCTCTACTCGTTCTTGCGGTGCAATCCCAGATCGCGCAATTGAAACGCCAACTTGCGAGCACCCTCATCGTGCAATACCGGCCCGGTGCTATGCACCTTTACGATTGTCACGCCTGCGTTTGCTTCCACTGGCAAGCTGACAAATCCAGGATGCTCTGGATCCAGTTTCAATGTGACCGATTCAAGGCCCGATTCGCTCGTTACCACTATTGATCTCGAGTCGCCCACGACAATCGTGAATTCCAAAACCAGTGACATTGGATATGAGAGCTCGTTTCGAATCTCCAACTCTGAGTCAAGGCTTCCCCAGTTCCACGCAATCGTTCCATTGTCCTCCCACCCGTAAAAGCCAATCCCAGGAACAACGGAGATTGGCGTATTCAAGATCACTGGATTTCTGGCGAAATTCACCCAAAGGGTCTCGACCTCAGTACCCGGAGAGACGGCAACTTCCACAACATCAACTCCAAAGGCATCCGGCTTGATACCTGCGGATACGGAAAACGAAGACGCGAACAATGCGGGAGATGGTCGACCGTTTGCATTGGCGGATCCTACGCAAGCAGTTCGAACACAAGAGAGCACTCCGCCGGCCCGGATCAAAGAATTGGCGGAATTTGGGAAAATATAAACGTTACTTGCAATTGCAAGGTCACTACTCACGGGCGCCTTCAGCGGAGCAAATACCACGTATTGATTCTCGGCTTTTGGCTCGTCATAGATGTATAGATAATAAGCACCGCCAGGAGCCCTGCGTGCAGCATCCAGATCCGGCGTAAATACAAGAGTTGCTCCAGTTCTTGCTTCAACAACATACTGCCAATACTCGGCATCGCCAGACTCGCTCCCACTGATACTCGAGTCCCTCATCCAGATTGCAGCAGTGCTTGGAACCTTTGAGAAAGCTTCGGAATTCAATAGTGCTTCCATCGTCTCCCATCTGCGCCCAAACTGCTCCTGCACCCGACTCACGTCAAAATTTGAAGCGTCGGTAATAAGTGAACCGCCGCCAGCTGCCAATGCGAAGAAGATCATCAGCGCTTTTGACGGCCAGCGATGGTAAATCACCAGCAAGAAAATTGAGGTCAACGCCATCCACGCGAAATAGGAAAAGTGACTGTATAGGTAGGCATGAGAGCCCAGCCGCACCCATTCCTGGTACTTTGGAGTCAATCCGATAAGAACATTCGGAACAAGCGCCATTACCAGCAAAACAATCGAGATGAAAACGACTCTTGAGTAGCTTTCAGGCTCTCCTCTGCGCTTCAAAAGATCAAGTATCCGCATTACCCCAATTGAAGCTGCAACAGCCTTGATGATTGAAAGAACATCGACGCTCTCTTTCATCGCGTTCCAGCTCAGGTGCCAGTCCCCTTGCAGCAGCGTTGCCAGAGGCATGCCACCAATGCTGTACGTCACAATCGTGTGCGAAATACTCCCAATCGAAGCGTCAAGTCGCAGTTGCGACCCATCGTAATTGGATGGATATGCCAAGCGCCAAATCAGCCAGATGATCAGCCACGTGATCAGACCGGCGGCATAGGGGGCGAGATATCGCCATCGTTTTTGTCCTGCCTTGTCGGCCACGAGGGCGACAATGAGGAAAACAAACGTCTGCGGAACAAAGCCTTCCTGCAACCCAACGAGCCAGATGGCCGCTCCCACCAAAGCGAACGATATCGACTGTCGCTTTATGGCAACCATCAGTCCAAGCAACCCGGCCATCCAGCATATCCATGAGAATTCCCAGGCAAATGGGTACGCCACGTACAGATTGTGACCTGAACTATTTTGGGCGAACGCAAAGAAAAGCAGTACAAACAAAACCCCAGCGCCTTCAATACGCAAGATCCGCCGCAGTAAATTTCCGGCAAGCAGCGCACTCAGAAGAATTGTCCCTAGTCGTACTCCAGCCTGGAAATATTGGCTATCGAAAAGATAAGGGAAGAAGTAAGTGTAAGTTGATGCCTTGGGGAACCTTCCATGGGCGACCGCAATCTGGTGGGCCGTGGCAATCCAGGAATCGTGCCATACCCACGCCGCGTACCAGCGATCATCCAGCGTTACGAAGCGTATCGCCGCGATGGATCCAAGAAAAGCAAGTGCAACTATCGCTGCGGGCAATATGGCAGACCGAGAAGTTGTAATTGAATCCGCTGGTGTTGAACGCATTTGTCCTAATCCATTTTTTAAGTTGCTCGATAGATATCACTTGGCGGTGCAAGTCCGACCTCCATTATTCCGCACATGCCCACCGGGTTACACGACAGCCCCCATTTCAAGTTGACCTCAGAAGTGAAGCCATGGGCCGATGGCGACTTGTTTCTGCATAGGGGTGATGCCGCCGATGGCCGTAGTGGGTCGTTCGTGATTGTAGATCCACAGCCATCGTGCTTCCGACAGCTGCAGTTGACCGATCGATTCGGACAGACGTTGCGCCGCAATCGTGGTGAACAGTTCGACTGTAGTATTCGATGTGGCGTTCTGATGCGGGCTTCCTGGCCTACCCAGGGAGCCTCTGAACAAGTGGCACAACCGTCCTGGCGTTCAGAAGGCCTGCCAGTTGAGCTGCGAGACGAAGCGATGGCTGGTTGCCTTGGCAAGCCGCGCGGTGCGACTGGGAGGCCTTCCTGGCGCCACCTTTCCCTTTACAAATAATCGGTTAGGCAACGCCTGTCTGCGTCAGCGTGCCGCGATCCGCACGCAGACTGATGTTTTGACGATTGTGCGACTTGCTCAGAGGCGCCTTGGGGTCCTAGGGCGAGCCCTTCATCCAAACTCGGTTACCATCGGCCTTTCAACACAATCTTCAAAGTCGCGCCCTGATTTGGTTGGCGCCGATTCAGTGGTCAGGACAATGCCGCTTCAAGCTCGGCCTTGAGATCCTCAACGTTTTCAACACCGACCGACAATCGGACAAGTCCGTCGCTGATGCCGAGCTTCTTGCGATTGGCGGGCGGCACCGAGGCATGGGTCATGATCGCCGGATGCTCAATCAGGCTTTCGACGCCACCGAGTGATTCGGCAAGTGCGAACAGCTTGCATCGTTCGAGCATGCGGCGGGATTTGCGCAGGCCACCCTTGATCTCGACTGAAATGATGCCGCCGAAGCCGTCCATCTGGCGCTTGGCCAGCGCATGTTGCGGATGCGATTTGAGGCCCGGATAGATCACCCGCTCGATCGCCGGGTGCTTTTCCATCCACTGGGCGATCAACATCGCACTTTCGCAGTGCGCGCGCATTCGCAGATGCAGGGTTTTCAGGCCACGCATAGCCAGAAATGAGTCGAATGGTCCGGCCACCGCGCCCACCGAGTTCTGCAGGAAAGCCATCTGCTCGGCGAGCTCGGCGCTTTCGCCAGCGACAACGATTCCGCCAACCATATCGGAGTGACCGTTGATGTATTTGGTCGCCGAATGCAGGACCAAATCCGCACCAAATTCCAGCGGCCGCTGCAACATCGGTGAACAGAACGTGTTGTCGACAACAAGGATCAGGCCGTGCTTTTTCGCAAAGACTCCGAGCTTGGCCAGATCGACCAGCTTGAGCATCGGATTGGTCGGCGTTTCCGCCCAGATCATGCGTGTATTCGGTTTCAGCACGGCCTTTACCGCCGCCATGTCGTTGAGGTCGACGAAGCTGAAATCGAGTCCGGCGGAACGCTTGCGCACGCGCTCGAACAGGCGATAGGTGCCGCCATAGAGATCATCCATGGCAATGATGTGGCTTCCCGAATCGAGCAGATCGAGCACCGTGCTTGCGGCGGCCAGGCCTGAGGCGAAGGCATAACCCTGGGTGCCACCTTCCAGATCGGCCACGCAGCGCTCGTAAGCAATGCGCGTCGGGTTCTGCGAGCGCGAGTACTCGTAACCCTGATGTACGCCCGGACTCTTCTGCACATAGGTCGAGGTGGCATAGATCGGCGTCATGATCGCGCCTGTCGATGGATCAGGGCTCTGGCCGGCATGGATGGCGCGGGTACCCAAACCTGAGGTTGCAGGCTTTTTCTGTGTTCGATTGGTTTTCATTCAAAGTACTTCCAGTTTGAGGTCGACTTGCATATCAAGAATCCCCGGCAATTACGATGAGTCCAAATGACGTCGAAGAAAACTTTCCGATGCGAAGTCTGATGTGTGGCATTCCCTTGTACGGCACTTCATCCACGTACAAATCTGATTCCGTTTTTCCAAGGGAAAAATTCATCGGAGAAACTCGGTGGCCACGTTGTTCCAGTGTCTTGACGAGCCGAAGCAAGTCGCGCTGCCGATAAATGACATCATGGCCTTTTTCGATCGTTTCATCATTCGAATCGCAATTTAGTTCTGTAGTGTGGACTGCAATACCACCCGGCACGAGGCATTTCATCGCACTCTCAACGAAATCGACGCCGTTCTCGAGACTGCCAAGATGCTCGAGCGCGCAAGACGACCAGAGGAAATCGAAGCCTCTCAGGTCAGTCGGAATTTCGCGCATATCGACCGATCTGAAGGAAACATTATTCCTCAACGTTTCTTCGGGGCAAATTCCACGCATATTGAGTTGTTCCAAACCAGCCGCATGCTGATTTCCTTCTACCCATCCCTCCCTGTTCGCCAAATGCTGATCGAGATCGGTAGCAACAACCGTGCAGCCGCGTGACGCAAAAAGGGCAGTCAATGGCTCCTGTCCAACTGCAAAACCAAGGCCTCTGGAGCCTTTTCGCAGCACATTCCGCTCGTACAACGCCTGCGCGATAAAGCACCATTCCCAAAGTTTTCGATGCGGCCTGCCCGGCAAGTCTTTCAATTGATTTGCCCAAAATCTAAATACCGGACTATCAATCGCCTCCATCGTGCACGGAGAGCAAGTCAATCGAATTGGCGAGTCTGGAGGTGTGGAGGAGCTCCCAATATCCTTGAACAGACCAGGATGCGCACTATAAAACTCAGGCGACTGCATAAAGTGTTCCGCCAGATCCTTGGGCGAGATCCCATCACCTCGAAGCAGCGCTGAAAAATGCGCAAGACCAGCAGGGTCAGGTTGACGCCCGAGCAGAAGCCGATAGGCGAATCGAATATCTTCTTCGGTGGCTTTGAGAATGGTCACGGCAGGGTCGTAGCCAACCTTTCGAATTGGACATTGTTGAGCTGATTCGCAGAGCGGAGATTGCTCATTGGGGTGACGGTCTGTGGTTCGCTTCAGGCAGTTATTGAACCCGCCGCCGCAAATAATTGAGCAAATCAATCCGTGTAATCAGGCCGAGGAATTTCTCGCCATCCATGACAATGGCAACATGGCCGGCGTCGAAAACCGGCAGCAGGCTTTCGATCGGGGATTTCAGATCGAGTTTGTCGAGGCGGCTGACCATCGCGGTTGATACCGGATCGCGGAATTTCGCCTCATCGGCGTAGACGTGCATGAGCACATCGGATTCGTCGAGGATGCCGACGATGGCGTCGCCTTCCATGACCGGCAGTTGCGACACGTCGTACAGTTTCATGCGGTTGTAGGCGGTGACGAGCAGGTCCTTCGGGGCGACGACGACGGTATCGCGCATCGAGTAGGGGCGCAGGATCAGGTCGCGCAGATCACCGTGGGTTTCGCGCTCAAGGAAGCCGTTGTCGAGCATCCAGTAGTCGTTGTACATCTTCGACAGGTATTTGTTGCCGGTATCGCAGACGAAAACGACAACGCGCTTGGGCTCGACCTGCTCCTTGCAGTATTTCAGTGCGGCGGCGACCAGGGTACCGGTCGATGATCCGCCGAGGATGCCCTCTTTCTCCAGCAATTCGCGGGCGGTCAGGAAGCTCACCTTGTCGCTGATTGCGTAGGCCTTGCCAACGCGCGAGAAATCACTGATATCGGGCAGGAAATCCTCACCGATGCCTTCGACCATCCAGCTTGCCGACTTGTCGGAGAGGGTGCCCTCGTTGATGTATTCGGTGAGTATCGAACCGACCGGATCGGCGAGCACGAATTCGGTATCCGGCGAATGCTCGGCGAAGTATTGCGACAGTCCGGTCATGGTTCCGGAAGAGCCGCAGCCGAACACGATGGCATCGACTTTGCCGCCCATTTGCTCAAGGATTTCGGGGCCGGTGGTCAGCTTGTGGGCGAGCGGATTGTCCGGGTTGCCGAACTGGTTGATGAAATAGGCATCCGGCGTTTCTTCGGCGATACGTGCAGCGAGATCCTGGTAATACTCGGGATGACCCTTGGCCACGTCGGATCGGGTCAGGATGACTTCGGCCCCCATCGCCTTGAGATTGAAGATCTTCTCGCGGCTCATCTTGTCCGGAACCACCAGAATCAGCCGATAGCCTTTCTGCTGCGCAACCAGGGCGAGGCCGATGCCGGTATTTCCGGCGGTGCCTTCAACCAGGGTATCGCCAGGCTTGATCTGGCCTTTGCGCTCGGCCGCTTCGATCATGCTCAGACCGATGCGGTCCTTGATCGAACCACCGGGGTTGTTGCACTCCAGTTTGAGGAACAACTCGCAACTTCCGGTATCGAGGCGCTGGGCCTGGACCATCGGCGTGTTGCCGATCAGTTCGAGGACAGATTGATGGATCGACATGCGTACTCCGCGCGGCTATCAGGGGATCGCGGAATGATAACCCAGGGTGGATTTTTGATTCCTGCGAAGGAGCAGGTTTGGCGAAGAGGCAGCCCCTTCTCCCGAGTGGAGAAGGGAAAAGCATCGCGCCTGAAGGTACTCTTACGAGATTTCTCTATACAAAAAATCGCGCCGCTGCGTCGGAGACGTTCAGCGGCGCGATTCGGGTTGCGTCAGTGTGCGGAAGAATCGTGCATGTTTGCCCACATGTGAGTGAGCTTGTCCTTGGCGAGAAGCTTTTCCTTCTTCATCGTCTGCAGAGTGACGACATCTATTGGCAGCACGCCCAGTTCGGCGTCGCGAACTTTGCTGTCGAGCTTTCTGTGCTTGTGGTAAAGCTGGCGGAATTCGGTGTTGTCTTGCATCAAGGATTCCAGATCTTCTCGCTGAGCTTGTTCGAACATCAGTTACCTCCGTTGCTTCGGAAATGCAGACACCATGACGCGACACCGGGATGGCGTCGCGTCATGGGGTTGCGGGGACGATGGAACAAAACACGATGGCCTGGGATCAGGCCGCCAGAACCGATGGGGTCAGCTCTCGGATCGCTATCGGGCTGCGAAACGGGCGGGCGCCACTGCCAGGCACTCGACCGTGCGTATCGGCCGGCTGGGACCGATAGCGCTGGATGAACGGTCTTCTGTGCTGAACTCATGGGCTAGGCATATCCCATGCGGGTTCCAGAGAAACACCGGGTCGCATGGGATTTAGAAGCTACTCCTTCAAGCACCCCTTGGCAACCGCCATACAGGCTTGATCTCGATTGAAAAGAAATCGTTAAGTCATTGTTTATCAACAAGAATAATATCAACTCGCCGATTCTGCGCGCGCCCCGCTGCGGTCGCGTTGGAGGCAACCGGCCGTTCCGAGCCGACGCCAACCGCAATCATTCGTGAAGCGTCAATACCTGCGGATTCCAGGGCATCCCGAACCGCCTCGGCACGCTTCTGCGAAAGTACCTGGTTGGCATTGGCACTACCGGTGGAATCGGTATGTCCCTCAATGCGGATCGTTTTGCCCGGATCCTGACGTACGAATTCGACCACCTTGGCCAGCGATTCACTGGCCTCGGCACGAAGGCTGGATTGCCCAGGTGCGAAAGCCACATCGTCCAGCGACATTTGCATGCCTTGCGAGCCTCGCGTCGCCTGCAGGGTATTGATTCGCGTCCGCAGGGCGTCCGCGGCCGCACCGGCGAGTTCAGCCTCTCTGCGTGCCAACGCGGCTTCCCGCGCCTGGGCGTCTGCCAGGCGCTGGGCCTGGTCAGCCACTTCATGCGCCGCAGCGGTTTCCTCCTCACCCCGCGCTCTGGCTTCTTCAGCTTGGCGCTGGGCCTCTTCAGCACGGATTTGAGCGAGCAGACGTTGCTGATCGAGCTCACGTCTGGCTTGCTCGGCTTCATTGCGTGCAGCAGCCAGTTGCAGGCGGCTGTGCTCGCGCT
>NZ_DASSYD010000064.1:0-8538 GCF_035703485.1 Dokdonella sp.
AGTTTTCGATGAAATGGGCTGGCCGGACCAGATCCGGCCTCCGTACGCATTGGTCGACGCCTGGCTCAAGTCGATACCTGCCGAACAACTGACATTGAAGCGTCGCGAAGCCGAAGTGCTGTTCCGACGCATCGGCATCACCTTTGCGGTCTACACCGAAGGCGGTGACCCGGAACGCCTGATTCCGTTTGATCTGATTCCGCGGGTCATGGCGCAAGCCGAGTGGCAAAACCTGCGCAAGGGACTTGAGCAGCGCACACGAGCGCTCAATGCATTCATTCATGATGTCTACCACGATGGCGAGATCATCAAGGCCGGACGGATTCCCGAGCGCCTCGTTTACAACAACTCCGAGTTTCGTGCCGAGATGGTGGGGCAGGATCTTCCGCACAACGTGTACTCACATATCGCCGGAATCGACATGGTGCGTACCGGGCCGGATGAGTATTACGTTCTAGAGGACAATTGCCGTACGCCTTCGGGCGTCTCGTACATGGTCGAAAACCGCGAAGTGATGATGCGCCTGTTTCCTGACCTGTTCCGTCGTGCCGGCGTCGCGCCAGTTGCGCATTATGGAGATGCCTTGCTGCAAACGCTGCGTTCGGTGGCGCCGCCGAATTGCGATGGCGAGCCGACCGTGGTCCTGCTCACACCGGGCATGCACAACAGCGCCTACTACGAACACGCGTTTCTCGCCGACGAGATGGGCGTCGAGCTGGTCGAAGGTGCCGACCTGCTGGTCAAGAACGAAATCTGCTACATGCGTGGAACCAACGGACTGACCCGCGTCGATGTGATTTATCGGCGAATCGATGACGACTACATCGATCCGCTGGTGTTCAAACCCGAATCGATGCTCGGTGCCCCTGGGCTGCATTACGCTTCGCGGGCCGGCAACCTGACTCTGGCCAACGCCATCGGTGCCGGCATCGCCGACGACAAGGCCGTCTACATCCATGTGCCCGAAATGGTGCGTTTCTATCTCGGCGAAGAACCGGTGTTGCAGAACGTGCCGACGCATGATTGCAGCAAGCCCGATGAGCTCGCCTATACCCTGGCACACATCAATGAACTCGTGGTCAAGGCAGTGCACGGATCTGGTGGCTACGGCATGCTGGTCGGGCCGCACGCCAGTCGCAAGGAGACCGAGGCCTTCGTCGCCCAGCTCAAGGCACGCCCGCACGATTACATCTCGCAACCGACGCTGGCGTTGTCGACAGTTCCGACGTTTGTCGAATCGGGTATCGCGCCCCGACATGTCGACCTCCGACCGTTTGTTCTCAGCGGCGAGGAGATCCGGATCGTTCCGGGTGGGCTGACCCGGGTTGCCTTGCGCGAGGGATCGCTGGTGGTCAACTCATCACAGGGAGGCGGCACCAAGGATACCTGGGTGCTGGATCGCTGATGCTCGCCCGTACCGCTTCCAATCTGTTCTGGCTGGCGCGTTACATGGAGCGCGCCGACTATCTTGCTCGCCTGTTGCAGGTGGCTGGTCGCATGAGCGCGGTTCGAGTCGATGACGATGGCAAAAGCGAGTGGGAATCGGCCATTGTCGCGGCCGGATGCCACGAGAGTTTCTATCAGAAACATGAAGTCGCGAACGCGGAAACCGTGGTTTCGTATCTGGCCTTTGATCGCGAGAACCCTTCTTCGATCTGCAACTGCATTGATACCTCGCGGCGCAATGCACGCGCCGTGCGCACGGCACTGACCAGCGACATGTGGGTAGCGGTGAATTCGAGCTGGCTTGAGCTGCGCGAGTTCGAGTCATCTCCCGACATGAGTGAAGACCGCTTGACCGAATTTCTGGATTGGGTCAAGTCGCGTACCAGCCTGGTGCATGGCGTCTATGCCAATACGATGTTGCGTCGCGATGGCTTCCATTTCACGCGCATCGGGCAGTTTCTTGAACGCGCCGACAATACCGCGCGCCTGCTCGACGTCAAATATCACGTCAGGCTGCCGAGTGCGCAGGATGTCGGCGGTGTTGTGGACTACTACCAATGGCTGGCGATCCTGCGCGTCGTCGGTGCACGGCGAGCCTATCGGGTTCTGTTCAAGGGCCAGGTCGAGCCGGCGCTCGTTGCCGAGCTGCTGATCCTGCGTCCCGAATTTCCACGTTCGCTGGTGTTCTGCTTCGAGCAGATCAGTCTCAATCTCGATGCCATTGTTGCTCACGATCCCAGGCTGAGTTCGGAAAGCAAGCGCATAGCCCACTCCCAGTACGCCGCGCTGCGCTTCGGCCGGATCGAGCAGATCATCGAACATGGCCTGCATGAGTACCTGAGCGAATTGATCGAGGGTTGCGAGCGCCTCGGTGTCGAAATCGCCAAGGGGCACTTGTTCTGATGTTCCTGTCAATTCGGCATCGAACCCAGTATCGGTATGCCGAGCCGGCCCTGCGCGTGACCCAGGCCTTGCGTCTCTGGCCCGCTCTGGTCGATGGTCAGCGCGTCATCGACTGGCGCGTCGAGGTCGATGGCCGACGACTGAAATCGATCACCACGGACGGGTTTGCCAATCCGGTGGCAACGCATACGGCGGATGGTGCCGTCAGCGAAGTACGCATCGATGTTTTTGGCCAGGTCGAGACCAGTGACCGGCAAGGTGTTGTCAGCGGAACGGTTGAACAATTGCCGACGCGGTTTTTCCTGATCGAGACGCCGCTGACCCATGTCGACGAGTCGATTCGCGCACTGGCGGCAGAACTCCCTGCAGGCGACAACGATATCGCCAGACTCCACGCATTGTGCAACCAGGTCCGCGACCGCGTTGATTACATTCCCGGACAAACGGATGCGCAAACCACCGCCAGCGAAGCACTCGCCCATGGTGCTGGCGTTTGTCAGGATCACGCCCATCTGCTCACCTCGACGGCTCGCGTACTTGGCTACCCGGCGCGCTACGTCAGCGGCTATCTTTGTGCCGGTGTCGAAGGCGGCGAGGCGGCCAGCCATGCCTGGGCGGAAGTCTTTGTCGCCGATATCGGCTGGATTGGTTTTGACGCGGCCAACCGGATTTGCCCGAACGAGTATTACGTGCGGATTGCCTGCGGTCGCGATTACCACGATGCTGCACCGGTGCGCGGCGTCCACCAGGGTGGCAGATCGGAATCCCTCGAAGTCAATGTGAGCATCAACGAATCCGCAGCCGTTGCCGACTTGAAGTCGCCACGCGCACGAGAAGACGGCACGCAACAGTAGGTGGACTGACTGGCAGGGTTGTGCTGACTTTGGTCTGCAAGTCAGCGCCGCGCACTTACATGATAAAGTACTGTAATTATTGAACGTAAGTGATTGATTGGGAATGTTTTAAGACTTCCTTATCCACATCTTTTGAAGCCGCAGCCAGCCGGATGAGGGCAGCCGAGCAGATGGGCTCCAATGGCTTTCAGGAAACACGGCAAGGCGTTCATTGCCAGATGTCAGCGCCCGGCCTCGGCTTGCCCTGACAAATCGCTGGATTCACCCACGGCGGCGGCGAATTTCAGATAGGCATCCACAACCTGTTGCGCCGCTTCGATCTGGGGGTAATGGCCGATGCCATCGAGCTCGACAATCCGCGCAGGCTGGATCAACTCACGATAGCGCTGGACCATGTGCGCGCCCGAGATCGGGTCGGACATGCCGTTGATCAGCAAAAGTGGCCTCGGTGTGCCCTGCAGGGCACCGACCCAGCGTTGCCGGTGACGGATGCGCTCCGGGATATAGGCAATCAAGCCGGCCAGCGCCGGCGCACCATCGTTGCAGTTGATCAGATTCCAGAAACCTTCGAGCACCGTCTCGTCAGGCTGGGTTTGCGCGCCGAAAATGCGCTGCATGCTGCGTTCAAGACGCTTGCGGCGGGTCATCCGCGCAACCCACGGTCCAAGCGGGGACAACAGCAGTTTCTGAATGGTCAGCAGCCGATGGGTTTCCGGGAACAGACCGCCGTTGAGCAGGCAGACGCTGCGCAGATTTGAAAATCGTGTCGATTCAAGGTCACGGGCGATCAATTCCTGGGCGACGGTGTCACCGTAGTCATGGGCGAGCAGATGGTAGTCGGCAATACCGAGTGATTGCAGCAGCGCTTCATGGATGTCGGCCTGTTCCGAAATCGTATAGGAGTGACCCCGCGGCTTGTCGGAAAAACCGAAGCCGAGCATATCGAGGGCGATCAGTCGATAGTGTTTGCCCAGCTCGGGCCAGACCGCTTGCCAATCCCAGGACGAGGTTGGAAAGCCGTGGATCAGCACAAGCACGGGCGCGTTTTGCAGGCCGCCTTCAATCCAGAAAATCCTGTGTCTGGCGTGCTCGAAGAACTGACCGCGCTCCTGCCACATGCTTGTGCTGCTTGGCGACATCAGGTTTCGGCAGCCTTGGCCACTCGCGCTGCTGATTGCTGGACGCGAACCAGATCGTCAGTCAGGCTCAGCACCGCTTCGGCACGTGCCAAAGCCTGCGCAGAATGACGCGCAGCCGCCTTGCGATAGCGGGTATCGCCCAGGCACGCCAGGGTTTGCAGCATTTTTTGCAGATGAATGCCGACCTCGACCAGACCGGCACCGTCGCGTGCGATCGGAATGAAGAAATCGTCAAACAATTCCTCAAGCTCAACGGGCGGAACATGGACATTTGGATAGCGGATGGTCTGGTCATCAACTTCGACAGCATCCGGATGATTGGACGACCACAGTGCGAGAAGGCGGGCACCACGGCTGAGAATATCGATGGCCGTACCGGGGTCATTGATCGCAGGAGAAAGCGCACGCGACGCGATTTCGGATAGCACACAGACACCGAAGCGCGGGTCCTGGTCGAAACTGCGCGCGGCGGAAATGCTGAACGCATTGCGAATCGCGTTCAGGCAGGATTCCTCTGGTAGACGCATGACGCGGACGAGTGGTTGTGCTGCGCCGGCAAAATGACCGGGCAGGGCGATCAGATAAATGTCGATCTCGGCCTCTTTCGCGGCGTTTTGCAAGCCCTGCATATCGATATGTTCGACGTATCCGAAGCTGTCGGTGTGAATCGAAATGGCACCCTCGGGATATCCCGCTTCGCCGGCCTCGCGTGGCTGTCCACCGAGATAGGGCGAGGCGCGACGGCGGCGCAAGGCGTTGGTGGCCACGGTTTCGACGCGATCACAGGTCGGACCGACTCGACCGAGGCGAAGGACATAATCAGTCCAGCGCAACAGGGTCAAGACGATGATCACGATTACGCCCAGGGTTACCGCGTAGAGGATTACGCGACCGTTGTCGCCATACAGTCCGGTCTGCAGAACGATGATGCCGACCAGGCTGAATAGAAACGCGCCCAGAAATGTTGCCAGCGCGTTCTGCGCGGTGCTGTCGGAGATCAGCAGTTGGGTGGCGCGTGGCGTCGTGTTGCTGGTTGCCGAAGCGTAGGCCGAGACGATCGTACTCAGCGAGAAGATCATCACGGACAGCATGCTCGTGGCAATGATCTGCAGCAGGCTATCGACCGCGTCGGCACCGATTTTGGCCGGAATCTCGTCGGGAATGTACTGCTCGACCAGCAACGCGATCAGCGCGGTGACCACGCCAAGTACCGAAAACGCGGTTGCGCGCACCCACAGGCGGCGCGAGAGTTGCAGCAATAACCATTGCAGTCGCGAGAACATCAGTTGACCTGAGCAAACAATAATCTGTGCATGATGCCCCAGTCGGGACGATCCGGCGATTCCCGAATCAGCATTGCCTCAACCGATCTTCTCGAGCTCTCGTTCGATTGCGGCAATGTGCGGATCAACTTCGCCAAGTTCTCGCAACGCATCGGCCAGGTGCTGGAAATAGTCGCGATTGAATCCGCTCGGGCCGGCCGCGCGCGCGATATGGCGGGCGATATCCGACTCGGTGGTTTCGCCAAGAAAAGCCTCATTGTCGGGCCCTGCGATGTAAGCGAGTCCTTGCGCCGTGTCGCCATCCCTGAACTGGATGGTGACCAATTCGCGCAGATATCCGTTCTTCTCGCGCTTGTCGAGATGATCGAATACTTCGGGTGAAATCAGATAAGCCATGCCCGTGCAGATGGCTCCCGGGTCGGCAATCAGGGTCGCAACTCGTCCGGGTGCCTCTGGCGTGCCGCGATGATCATGCGATCCCTGCCAGAATCGCCGCGACCAGCCTTCGATTCGGGCTGGTCGACGTTCTATGAACTCGAAATCGGCCTTCCAGATCAATGAGCCATAGCCGAACAACCAGACTTCGGACTGGCCGTCAAAACGGTGCAGGGCGCGGTTGGCTTTGATCGTGTTCGTGGACATTCATTTGCTCTACTTGGCGAGGCCGGGCTAACAGCCTGGGGGATTTTACTCGGCAGGGCAGTTTGTTGGTGAATGTCGATCAACGCGCGGTATCCTCATTGGCCACTTCGAGACTGCTCATGAAATCGATTCCACTTCCACCCCGCGAGCGCTTGGATGATGCCGAAATGATCGAGCGCTGCCGATTGTTCGCGTCTCAACTCGCTCAGCGCAGAACCGTGCGTGACTACGATCCGCAGCCGGTTCCACGCGAAATCATCGAAGCCTGTTTGCTCGCAGCAGGTTCCGCGCCGAGCGGAGCCAATCAGCAACCCTGGCATTTTGTCGCGATTTCGGATCCGGCCATCAAGCAGCAGATCCGGATCGCGGCGGAGGCGGAGGAACGCGATTTCTATGATCGGCGGGCTCCGGACGAATGGCTGCAGGCTTTGTCGGCACTGGGTACCGATGCAAGCAAACCGTTTCTGGAGGATGCGCCGTGGCTGATCGCGGTGTTCTATGAGCGCACCGGGCCGCTGATCGATGGGCGCAAGGCCAAACGCTACTATCCGCATGAATCGGCTGGAATCGCAGCGGGCATGCTGATCACCGCATTGCATCAGGCGGGCCTGGCAAGCTTGACCCATACGCCAAGCCCGATGGCATTTCTCAACGATATTCTCGGCCGTCCGAAGAATGAAGTTCCGTATTTGTTGCTCGTGGTCGGGCATCCTGCGGACGATTGTCGAGTGCCGGACATTTCGCGCAAAGGGCTCGATCAGATCGCGAGTTTCGTTTGAATCAATGTTGCCTCAAGACGGCACAGGAGCCATGTTCATGCTGTGGAACCCCAGCAACTCGTATGCTGCGTTGAATACTTCGTTATCCAGGATGAGGATTGATCGATGCGCATTCCCGCTTTGTTCGCGATGGTCACGGTTTTGAGTTCCGCACCGGTAATGGCCGAATCGCCCGACTATTCACTGACCATCTACAGCTCGGCCCAGCCGGGCCAGATCAGCACGGATCGGCTGGCCAACTATGGCGGCAACTTGCCGGGCTACGCGTTGATCCGCGATGGCCGCAAGATGAAACTCGCCGCCGGCAACGGCGTGCTGCGCTTTACCGACGTGGCCAAACGCATCGACCCGACCACGGTCGCTTTCGAATCGTTGACCGATCCGGCTGGCACGCGCGTGATCGAGCAGAACTACCAGTACGATCTGGTCAACAGCGAGAAACTGCTTGAGCGCTATATCGGCGAAAAAATTGCGGTCGATCAGATGCGTGGCAACGAAGTCGAGCGGATCAGCGGAACCTTGCTCTCGGCCCAGAGCGGTTCAGTGATCCTGCAACGCGACAGCGGCGAAGTGTTGAGTCTCTCGAACTTCAGCAATGTCTCGTTTCCGAGCCTTCCGGGAGGCCTGATTACCAAGCCGACCCTGGTCTGGCTGGTCAATGCCAGCAAGGCGGGCACGCATGACACACGCGTGTCTTACCAGACCCAGGGCATGACCTGGTGGAGTGACTACAACATCACCTTGCGTGAATCGGGCGACCAATGCGCGATGGATCTGTCCTCGTGGGTAACCATCGTCAACCAGAGCGGTGCCAGCTACCCGGCGGCGCAGCTCAAGCTGGTTGCCGGTGAAGTCAACCGCGCCCCCGCCGCTGCGCCGAATCGGGTCATGATGATGAAATCACGAGGAGCCGCGGTTGCCGAAGAGGCTGATCAGGGTTTCTCGGAATCCTCGTTGTTTGAATATCACCTCTACACACTCGGCCGGCGCAGCGACCTTCCGGACAATTCGACCAAGCAGCTTGAACTGTTTCCAACGGCGGTCGACGTTGCCTGCAAGAAGCAATTGGTATTTACCGCTTCGCCTCAAGCGCGCGGTTACTGGTCGCAACCGATCGCCGACCAGGGTTATGGCGCCACAGCGGAAGGCACCGTGGGTGCCTATCTCGAATTTGACAATAAGAAAGCCAATCAGCTCGGCGTGCCGCTTCCTGCCGGACGCATGCGCGTCAACCAGGCATCCGCCGATGGCACACTCGAATTCATCGGCGAGGACGTGATCAAGCACACGCCACGCAATGAGGCGGTGCGCATCAAGCTTGGCAACTCGTTTGATGTCGTCGGTGAGCGCCGCCAGACCGGCTTCACGATGGACAGTGCGGGCAAGAAGATCGATGAAAGCTTCGAGATCAGCGTACGCAATCGCAAACAATCATCGACGACCGTCATCGTCCGCGAGTACCTGTATCGCTGGAGCACCTGGACGATCACAG